>JALYQB010000206.1 GCA_030856045.1 Actinomycetota bacterium | reverse complement strand
CAGCTGCCGCGTCGAGTACCCGAGCCGGGCGGCGAGGCCGGGGACGCCGTCGCGCTCGACCACACCGTCGGCGATCAGCCGCACGGCCCGTGCGACGAGGTCACCGCGCAGGTCCCACTCGGGGGAGCCCGGCACGGCGTCGGGCAGGCAGCGGCGGCATGCGCGGTACCCGGTGAGCTGCGCGGCGGCCGCCGTCGGCAGGAACGTCACGTTGGACGGCTTCGGCGTCGTCGCGGGGCAGGACGGCCGGCAGTAGATGCCGGTGGTCCGCACGGCGACCACGAAGCAGCCGTCGAACCGGGCGTCGCGGGAGGCGACGGCGCGGTAGCAGCGGTCGTGGTCGAGCAGCACGAGAGCGATGCTGCCATCCGGGCGGGACGCCGCGCTGGCGGATTTCGGACACGGCCGTGTGCGGACGGCCGCCCCGACACGAACCGGCGCATCGCGCTGCCGCCGCCGGGCGGGCCTACAGTTCCGGGGATGACCACAGCATCGAGGCACCGGGTCCGCGCCGCCGTCCTGACGGGAGCGGCCGCGCTCGCCGTCCTCTCCACCGGGGCGTGCAACGACGAGTCGCCTGCGCAGATCCCCGGGAACCAGCAGGACGACGGCGGTGACAACGGCGACGACGGCGATGGGGGCGAGGACGACGACGGCGGCGGTTACTGACGATCTCGGCTCCACCCGCGCCGGGCACCGAGGGCGCGGTAGCTCCGCGCGCACCTGAGGCCGGGTGGTGCTGGTGACCGGGTTCGCCACCGACCGTCAGTACCGGCTGGCGGAGTTCGACGCGGACGCGGCGGCCGCCGGGCTGGAGCTGGAGCAGCGGTTCGCGGGCTGGGACCTGCGGCCGTGGCGCCCGGGCGCGGACTGGGCGGTCACGGTGCTGCGCAGGCGTCCGTAGACTCTGACGACCGTGAGCCTCACCCTCGGCATCGTCGGGCTGCCCAACGTCGGCAAGTCCACGCTGTTCAACGCCCTGACCCGCAACGACGTTCTCGCGGCCAACTACGCGTTCGCCACGATCGAGCCGAACGTCGGGGTGGTGCCGCTGCCGGACTCGCGCCTCGAGCGGCTCGCGCAGGTGTTCGGCAGCGCCCGGATCGTGCCCGCCACCGTGTCGTTCGTCGACATCGCGGGCATCGTGGCCGGCGCGTCCGAGGGCGCCGGGCTGGGCAACAAGTTCCTCGCGAACATCCGGGAGGCGGCCGCGATCTGCCAGGTCGTGCGGGTGTTCGACGACCCTGACGTGCTGCACGTCGACGGGCGGGTCGACCCGCGCGAGGACATCGCGACCGTCGAGACCGAGCTCGTCCTCGCCGACCTGCAGACGCTCGAGCGGGCGCTGCCGCGACTGGAGAAGGAGGCGCGGACGTCGAAGGACCGGCGTTCGGCGCTCGCCACCGCGGAGGCCGCGCGGAAGGTGCTCGACGACGGGCGCGCGCTGTTCGCCGTCCGCGGCGAGCTGGACGTCTCCGAGCTCGGCGAGCTGAACCTGCTCACGACCAAGCCGTTCCTCTACGTGTTCAACGCCGACGAGGGCGTGCTCACCGACGAGGCGCGCCGGGCGGAGCTGCGGGCGCTGGTGGCGCCCGCGGATGCGGTGTTCCTCGACGCGAAGGTGGAGTCCGAGCTCATCGAGGTCGACGACGAGTCGGCGCGGGAGCTGCTGGAGTCCGTCGGGCAGTCGGAGCCGGGGCTGCACGCCCTCGCCAGAGCCGGGTTCCACACCCTGGGGCTGGCGACCTACCTCACCGCGGGGCCGAAGGAGGCGCGCGCGTGGACGATCCGGGTCGGCGCCACCGCGCCCGAGGCCGCCGGGGTGATCCACAGTGACTTCCAGCGCGGCTTCATCAAGGCTGAGATCGTCTCGTTCGACGACCTGGTGGCGGCGGGCTCGCTGCCGGCCGCCCGCGCCGCGGGCAAGGCACGCATGGAGGGCAAGGACTACATCATGGCCGACGGCGACGTGGTCGAGTTCCGTCACGGAGCAACGTCTAAACCGAGCAAGGTGTAGGCACTTCGGTAGTGGGTGGCGCGGTACCACTGACGGTGGACGACCGGTGGCGTGAGCGGTTCCCGGCCTGCATGGCATTCGTGAGGTCGGCTATGCCGCCGCTCGCGTGCGCTACACCGTTGAGCCTGCGCCTGACGCGCTCGTGGCCCATGCGTCCTGGTCGCGGTCACCGGTGAGGGGTCGGGCTTCCTCGCGTCTGGCTATCGCCACGGGCACCGATCAGAAATCCATGTTGGCGGCCCTCTCCTCCTGGTACTCGTAGTAGCGGAGGAAGCTTTCAAAGTCGTCGTTTTCCCGCGCCCGGTCCAACTCCGAGCGGAAGTCTTCGTCAAACCGGACAGCTAGACCCGAGTTGATCCATTGCATCGCCTCTGGACGTTCGGACTCCAGCCAGCTATCGATCTCGTCAAACAACCTAAAGACCTGGGTGATGTCAGTTTCGCTCGCGGGTAGGAAGGAAAATAGTGGACTATCGCGAACTGCAGTCAGGCCGACCGGCAGGGCTGCGTTCACCCCTGGCACGTGCAAGTAGATCGTCGCGCCATGACCCTTCTCGAATCCACCATGGGAGTAAGGATTGCGCCACCGCTCGACAACGTCTGTGAGGCGTTGTCGGTAGCGAGCAGCATCACCCTGCTTGCCGAACAGGCGCTCAAACTTCCCGCTCCACCGTGAGCCGATTATCTCCGTGAGATTGTCCTTGGCTGAGTCGAAGCTACTGAAGGCCAGTGTTAGCACGAGGTCGTGCTCCAGCATGCTGAGGTATGCGGTGATCGCCGCAACCATGTCGTGGAACGCGTGCATCTGCATTTGGATCGTCCCGCTTTTGAACGAAGAACCAGTCCATCCTCCATCGGCTGACTTGAATTCTCTGTGCTCGTCCTCGATGAAGACTGGATCAGTCGCACGCTCGCGAAAGTACTCATAGGCCTGCCGCAGCGACCGGTGCTGATTCACGACAGTAGCGTGGCCCTTGCCAAGCAGCTCGGGTGCGGCGTCGAGGATCAGCTGCTCGACTGTGCGCACCGAGGATCGGAGCTTCTTCATGATCTGAGCCATCGTCTTGTGCGCCTCCTCTTCGGAAGCCTCAGTGCGCAGATAGAGCCGCAGGCCGAACTTCTGGTGCGCCAACTCGCACCACTCACCTCGGAACGTAAAGGTGACCCACCAGGCGACCTTCTCGCCTGGCCCGTATGACTGCAAGCCGATCAGCTTGAGCGCGTACCTGAGCAGAGTGGGAACTGGTACGTCGTCCCGGCTCACGGACAGCTTGTAGGTAGTTCCCTGCCGCTCTTCATCCTCGGGAACCGGGCCGAAGTCGCGCAGGGCTGTCTTCTTTAGGCGCTCGCCTGCCTCGACCTCTCCAGTGAGTGCGCTCATCCGGCAAGCATGCACCGGAGCGCCGACGTCACCTGGTTGTGGGCTGTCCGTGAGGACGGTCGGCGTGGTGTGGCCGGTGAGGTCCGCTGTCCCTGTAGGTACCCGCTCGGGTCGGTCGTCGAGCCGAGAGTGGTACGCAGTCCGAGAGCTGACCGAGACGCTCGACAGTCTGGTGAGTGGCGCGGGTCGGGAGTGCGACCCCTCCGATCGCGCCACACATGATCATCGTAGGTGTCGCGCAGACGACCGCGTGGTTGGGCAGCCAGACATTGCGAACCATCCAGGCGCATCGAGGTGATGTCGAGTTCCGCTTCAACGTGTAGTGCATGCCGCACAACGACGTGCCGGACCCGATGGCGTAGGTGCGTGGCCTCTTATGCCCCAATGCCGCGTTGGCCTCATTGGATGAGGCGAACGCGGCATTGGGGGGCGCGGCGCGGTGCTGCGAACGCGGCATTGAGGCGCGGCCCCCCGGCTCCCTGACTACGCGGAACGACGGCTGGTCGAGCCGGTTCGTGAGCTTCTACCCCGGAGAGTCGTGTGCGATCTCGGACTCGGATGGTTCCGATGTTCGGCATCGTCCTTACGGTGTCGCGATGTGGTGGCGATCACCAGGCTTGCAGTCAAGAAGACGATGTTTTTGAGGACGACCTGGCCGACGCCCCGCTGCCGCGCCGGTTGGTGGTGAGACACGAGTGGCTGCGGGCCAGGGGGTTGTTGTGTGGAACCGGCCGGGCGCCGGGAGCTTCGGGCGCGAGGGGGAGCGCGGCTCGACCGGCGCCCGGTCGGGGTCTATGGGGCGGGTAGCTCGAACAGCTCGGTGAGCACCTCGTCACAGCGGCCGTGGCGCTGCCACACCGCGCCGGACTCCGGCGGGATACCGGCGGGCACGATCAGGCCGGACTCACGGGTGCGGTGACGCATCGCCACGGTGTCCGTCTCCCCCGCGATGGCCACTGAATCCGTCCACACCGGCCCGGGACGCACCGCCACCACCACGTCGGGCCGGTCGTGGGCGTCGCGGTGCAGCGTGACGTGCCAGCCGTAGGCGGCGGTCAGCCTGCGCAGCAGAGGGTCGAACGGATGGCCGGTCATGCGCCGTGTCTCCCGCTGCGGGACTGTGCCCAGACAACGCGAGCCGTACGGCGTTCGGCCTGCCGAGCGCGGCGGAAGGCGATCTCCATCGCGAGCCACTCACGCAAACCCGGGCCGGGTAGCCCATCGGCGGCGCACGGCCCGCACAGCAGCCCGGACGGCGCGTCGGTGATGACCAGCGCCGCGGCGGGCATCGTGTGGGTGCACAGCGCCTCCACCCAGCCGCGGGCCAGCGCCCCGACCGCGCGCGTGACGTCGAGCGCGTGGCAGGCGCCGTCGTGC
>JALYQB010000197.1 GCA_030856045.1 Actinomycetota bacterium | reverse complement strand
AGGTCCCCGCCCTCGGCGCGGACCCGGCGCAGCACGTCGCTCCAGATCGTGGGCACCGCGCCCGCCAAGGTGGGCCGCTCCGCCTCGATGAGCGCGACGAGCGGCTCCGCCTGCAGGAAGCGGTCCGGCATGATCAGGCTCGCGCCGGCCATCATCGCAGCGTAGGGCAGCCCCCATGCGTTGGCGTGGAACATCGGCACGATCGGCAGGATCCGGTCGGCCGGGGTCAGCGCGGCGGCCTCACCCGCGCAGCACGCCATCGAGTGCAGGTATGCCGAGCGGTGGCTGTAGGCGACACCCTTCGGGTTGCCCGTCGTGCCACTCGTGTAGCACATCGCCGCGGCGGAGCGTTCGTCCACATCGGACGGCCAGTCGAACTCCTCCGGCTGCGCGGCGAGCAGTGCGGTGTAGGAGTGTACCTGCTTGCCCGCGTCGGCCAGCGCGGTGGTGTCCACGTCACCGCACACCACCACGTGCTGCACGGTTTTCATCTCCGGCAGGGCCTTCGCCAGCAGCGGCACCAGCGACCCGTCGACGATCACGACCTGGTCCTCGGCGTGATTGGCGATCCAGGACACCTGGTCTGGTGGCAGGCGCAGGTTGAGGGTGTGCAGCACGGCGCCCATCGACGGGATCGCCAGATACGCCTCGAGGTGCTCCTGGTTGTTCCACATGAACGTGCCCACGCGCTCGTCACCGGTGATCCCGAGCCCACGCAGCGCACCCGCCAGCTGGGCCGCCCGTTTTCCGACCTCGGCGTAGCTCGCGCGCCGAGGCTGCGTCGATCCCCCCTGGGCGCCGGTCCAGGTGACCACCTCGCCGTCGCCGTGAACCGTCGTGCCGTGGCGCAGAACCATCCCGATGGTGAGGGGGACGTCCATCATCGTGCTGTCCACCGGTGCTCCTCTTTCGCGTCGATCTGCTCGTCACAGCACAGCATCGCCGGGTGGTGTGGTGTGCGCAACGCCCGAACCGGACGCGGGCTACCGGCCAGTACGCTCAGTGCACACGACCTGTGCCGGAGGTGGCTCGATGCCGTACCCGACCGATCGGGAGCGGGACCGCCCCTGGGTGATGCGGACCTATGCCGGGCACTCGTCGGCACGGGCGTCCAACGAGCTGTACCGCGGCAACCTCGTCAAGGGGCAGACGGGGCTGTCGGTGGCGTTCGACCTGCCGACGCAGACCGGTTACGACCCCGACCACGAGCTCGCGCGGGGCGAGGTCGGCAAGGTCGGCGTGCCGGTGAGCCACATCGGTGACATGCGGGTGCTGTTCGACGGCATCCCGCTGGCCGAGGCCAACACGTCGATGACGATCAACGCGACGGCCATGTGGCTGCTCGCGCTCTACGCGACGGTGGCGCAGGAGCACGACGCCGACCTGGCGCAGCTCGCGGGCACCACGCAGAACGACATCATCAAGGAGTACTTGTCGCGCGGGACGTACGTCTTCCCGCCCGGCCCGAGCCTGCGGTTGATCACCGACACGGTCGTTTACACCGTCAATCACATCCCCAAGTGGAACCCGATCAACATCTGCAGCTACCACCTGCAGGAGGCGGGCGCGACGCCGGTACAGGAGGTCGGCTACGCGATGTCCACCGCGATCGCGGTCCTCGACTCGGTGCGCGACTCCGGCCAGATCGCCGCGGCGGATTTCGGCACGGTCGTCGGGCGCATGTCGTTCTTCGTCAACGCCGGCGTGCGGTTCGTCGAGGAGATGTGCAAGCTCCGCGCGTTCGCCCGGCTGTGGGACGAGACGTGCCGGGATCGCTATGGCGTGACGGAGCCGATGCAGCGTCGTTTCAGGTACGGCGTGCAGGTGAACTCGCTGGGCCTCACCGAGGCGCAGCCGGAGAACAACATCGGGCGCATCGTGCTGGAGATGCTCGCGGTGACGCTGTCGCGCGACGCCCGCGCTCGCGCGGTGCAGCTGCCGGCGTGGAACGAGGCGCTCGGGCTGCCCCGGCCGTGGGACCAGCAGTGGGCGCTGCGGATGCAGCAGGTGCTCGCGTTCGAGACGGACCTGCTGGAGTACGAGGACCTCTTCGACGGCAGCCGCGTGGTCGAGGCCAGGGTCACCGAGATCGCCGAGGGCGCTCGCGCCGAGATCGACCGTGTACAGGGGATGGGCGGCGCGGTGGCGGCGGTGGAGTCCGGCTACATGAAGTCGCAGCTCGTCACCTCGCTCGCCGAGCGTCGCAGGCGGATGGAGGACGGTGAGGACGTCGTCGTCGGCGTCAACCGTTTCACCGAGACCGACCCCAGCCCGCTGCAGGCCGAGGGCGCCGGCGCGATCCTCACCATCGACCCCGCGACCGAGGCCACGGCCGTCACGGCGATCGAGGCGTGGCGCGCGGACCGCGAGCAGAGCGCCGTCGACCAGGCGCTGGCCGACCTCACCGATGCCGCGAAGACTGACGCGAACCTCGTCGAGGCGTCGATGGTGTGTGCGAAGGCGGGCGTGACGACAGGGGAGTGGGCGCAGGCCCTGCGCGACGTCTTCGGCGAGTACCGCGCGCCCACCGGCGTCTCGGCCGTGTCGGCGAACGGCGAGCCGGGGGAGGCGATCGGAAAGGTCCGGGAGCGCGTCCGGGCGGTCAGCGCGGAGCTGGGGGAGCGGCTGAGGATCCTCGTCGGCAAGCCGGGCCTCGACGGGCACTCCAACGGCGCCGAGCAGGTGGCCATGCGGGCGCGGGACGTCGGCTTCGAAGTCGTCTACCAGGGAATTCGACTCACGCCGGCGCAGATCGTCGCGGCAGCGGTGCAGGAGGACGTGCACGTCGTGGGGCTGTCCGTACTCTCGGGTTCGCACCTCGAGGTCGTCCCCGCCGTGCTGGACGGGCTGCGCGAGGCGGGCGCCGGAGACATCCCGGTGGTGGTCGGCGGGATCATTCCGCCCGACGACGCCGAGGTGCTGCGGTCGAAGGGCGTCGCGGCGGTGTTCACGCCGAAGGACTTCGCGCTCACCGAGATCATGGGCGAGATCGTCGACCTGGTGCGCGGCCGGCAACCTGACGGGCACTCGCTAACCTGAACTCCAGGTCGATCGAATGTCGCAGGACTCCTCGTTGTAGTGCGCGAAGTACAGGAGAGTCGAGTCCTCGTTCCGATGCGTACTTCAAACCGTTCCAGCAGGTCGCTGCGGCGGCATCGATTCTCCCGGCATCATAGAGAGCGACGGTGAGCAGCTGACAGGCCCATTCATCTCCGAAGTCGTCTTCTACCAGGGTTTCTAGATCACTGACGACCTCAGCGGCATATCCTAGCCGGATCTGTGCCTCATCGAGAAGCAGCTGGGTCGTGCGACGTAGCACAGTGAGCTTCCGCACCTCGCGAGCAGCGAATGGCATGTCGAGAAGCTCAGCGAAGGCCCGGCCGCGCCACAGTTCGGCAGCGCTTTGGAGCTTGTCGGCGGCAGCCGCAAGCTCAGCGTCCAGGAGTAACCGATGCCCCTCCCGAAGTAGCACCCTGAATCGGTTCGCGTCAATGAGATGGGGTTCTAGCCGCAGGACATAGCCAGCTGATGGGCCCTGGCCTGCGCGGGCGATCGCCGAGCCGTCGGAGCCCAGCGACCGCCGTAGGCGCATCACGTGGCTTCGCAGCGTCGCGCGGGCGCCGGGACGAGTGTCGCACCCCCACAAGATCTCCAAGAGCTGGGTGTCGCTGACGACTCTCCCAAGATCTGGGACGAGCGCACCCATGACGCGGCACTGCCGATCCGTCAACCTGGGGGCGCGGCCGACCGTATCGACCTCAAGCGGTCCAAGAACTCGCACGTCCACAGCCGGGCCCCCTCGCGTGACGTGGACTGTCACCCTGCGGGGCGGTTATGCTACCGAGCGTGGAAATCTAGTGTAACTCTGCCACCTAGTGTAACTCTGCCACGAGCCTGACACATCGGGCCGGGAGACTGCCTACGAAGCATCGGGATACTCGGACACGCAGGGACGCCGGCGTGCGGAAGACGGACAAGGAGCGCACAGCGTGACCAAAATGAACAGGCGGGCGTTCGTGACCGGATCCGTGGCCGCTGCAGCGGCGGTCACCGGCGGAGGTCTCGCTGCGCGGGCGGCTCTGGAACCTGCCAGGCCGGCCTCGGCGCACATCGCGACAGTGGTCGCGCACGAAGGCGCGTTCGCGACGGTCACGGGTGCTTCGCTGGGCGCCGATGCACCTCGGCGACTAGCGCTCAAGGGCTTCCCCGTCGGATGGAAACTGAGACGAGGCGACACCGTCTTCATCGGTGACGGCTCCGACAGCCACTTCGTTGAACCCCTGTCCGCGCCGGTAATCGGTGAAGTGCGGGGACCGCTTGCGCGCGACGACTACGATGTCAGTATCGGGAATACGACGATTGCTATCCAAAAAGCAACAGTGATAGACACTCGCGAAGACGGCACTACCAGTCATTATGTTGCGCATTGCATCTCGAATCAGGATGGGTTGGCGCCCGCGTGTCTGGCAATCCGGTCGGCGTAGCGATCGGCAGACAGGAGCTCGTGGTGGCTGAGAACATCAGCGCGACGGTCATAACGGACGATCTTGCCTTTCTGGTCTCGGTATCGATGTGTGCCCTGCTCCTGCTCGCCGGCACCGAGAAGCTCAGGGCTATGGGTGGTTTTGTAGAGACAATCCGGAGACTCGGCATTCCGGTTAGGTTGATCCCGGTAGTAGTCGTTTTCCTTCCGGTGTTCGAGATTGTGGTCGGAATCAGCCTCGTGCTCGTACCGAACAGCTGGTTACCGAAGACCGGTGCACTGCTACTGGTGATCTCGTTTACCGTTGCCGGTGTGGTTGGCTTAGCTTCCCGAGAACCTATTCGGTGTGCGTGTCTCGGCAGTACCGGGGAACATGTTCTCGGTAGCCGTCAACTGTACGCACTCCCCGTATGGCTCGTTGGCCTGGCCTACCTCGAGTGGTTTGCATCAACAAACTGGATGTGGCATACCGGCGTGTACTACATAGTGTTGTCCGTACTGACGCTCACGGTACTGAAGTCCATTTCGCTTGCGCGTCGGGCCACTGCAGCCGGCGCCACGAGGCAAGCGATGAATGAGTCGAATGCTGTCCAGCCGTCGATGTTTCAAAGCATTGAGGATCACACATGACGCTCACCGTCCTAAGCTGCGCCCTGGCCGTCCTGACTATTGTGGTGCTGGTCCTTCTCAGCGCGCAGGTCGAGATGTATCGAAATCTCGAGCAGCTGCGGATTCAAAGCGGCCTCATTGATCGCGCCGTGCCGGTGGACCTCGGCGAGTCGAAGGGCCGGCAGCCGAGCTCATTCGGCTTGCCGAGTCACCTCGATCTTGAGGTGAGCGCTCTGGTCTTGTTCCTCTCTGACAAATGTGCCGCGTGCCGATCAATTGTTGCAGGATTAGGGGGGACGGTACCGTCTGAAGTTTTTCTCGTCATAGATCCCGGTGTCGCAGGTCGCGATTCTGAACTCACTGTCGGAATCCCTCCTGGCGAAACTACCGCATTAGTCGATTGGGAGTCTTCGATCGCGAGCGCGGTAGGCATCACGGCGACGCCCACCGGGGTGATCGTAGCGAACGGTCGGGTTTCTCACGCGGCGACACTACCTTCTACTCGCGAATTCTTCGCGATGCTGGGGAGTGTCAAGGCGGTCAAGGCGGAAACTCGCCGGGTTACGTCAGTAGAAGGGAAGGCGCTGTGAACGCTTCTCAGGCGAAATCGATCGGACCTGCGTCGGTGGGCCCGGCCGAACAGGACGCACTCCCGGTTCAGGATCCGGCTGGTCTGCGCAGACGGTCTGCCCTGGGCCGGATCACGTCAGGTGGGATCGTCGTCATCGGAGCTCTTGCCGGCTTGCTCACGAGGCGCGAGGAGGCGGCGGCTAGTCACTCTTGCAAGCATGTGGGCTGTTGTTATCTAGCGTATTGCAGTGACCGCTGGTGTCCGATCTACGGTGCGGCGTGCGAAGAGGTGAGTTGCCCTGCAGGCTATGCACTCCGGTCGTGGCAGTGCGTGTGGGGTTCGGGGTCGTACTATATCTGCTATGAGTGCACGACCGGCGGAAACTGTCACGAAGGTGACTTCGCATGCTCTCTCGCGAGGCACTCGGCGTCATGCAACTGAACGCTTCGTCGAGCGGGCGCCTACCGTGACCGTACGCTGCGGGGAGGGAGTCTGAAATGAGTACTGCGGTGATGCTGGTCGGCGCGATTCTCATAGTTTTCAGCGCTGGCTTCGCGCAGCTGTTCAGTCCTTGAGGACTGTCATTCATCGGCACGATCCGGCCTGATGTGCGGTTCGCGCCTGCCCCCCTGGTCGAGGGTGGCCGAGATCGTCTTCGCGAGGTTCTGTATCGAGTGAGTCCGCTCGCGGCGATTTTTATCGGGTTCTTCGTGTCGTCAGTCAGTGTCTTCGCGGCGCTTCATCGGGTGTCGGGTGTCGCCGGCGTCGAGACGCTGTCCGCCGCGGTTCGCATGTCGCTGGGCGGCAGCGCAGTGCTACTGTTGGTTGTTGCCGAGGCCCGGAGCATACGGCAGAATCGGATGTTCTCGTTCGGCTTCAGCCGGCAGGCGGTTCGGCATGTCTACGTCACGCGAGGCGCGGGAATCGGAGCACTCTTGTGGGGTCTGGACACCGGGCTGATCGTCACAACCTATCGGGTGTCGATCGCGTCGTGGGCGGCTGTCGTCTTGACTGCCTTGCACCTTGTTCCGAGCTGGGTGGGTGTTATTTATGCAGTTGCTTTCTCGGTGCCCTTGATCGCCTTGATCGCGCTACCCCGTTGGCGCGGTCAGGAATCGGTTGATCGGCTTGAGCCAAGGTGGATACCGAGGCTGCTTGAAAGGCGTATGACGACGGTGCGGGTGTTGACTGCGTCACTTGCCGCGGTCGTTGCCCTCGGTTTGAGTGCGGTTGGGCTGGAAAGGATCTTAGGCCTGGTGTGACCTTGCTCGGTACCGGAACACCAGCGCACCGGGACTTCTTTCGGGCGGTGCTCGGGCATCGATCCCGCGCTACCCTCGCGGCATGGCTTACACACCGGTGGGCGTCGACCGCGCCAGCGGCACGGTCCGGATCACGATGCGGCGCCCGGAACGACGTAACGCCCTGTCCGCCGACCACCTCGTCGAGCTCCGCGAGGCGTTCGCCGAGGTCGGGCGCACCGACGCAACCGGGATCGTACTGGGCGCTGAGGGCACGGTCTTCTCCGCCGGGCACGACTTCGTCGACGTTGCCGCGCGCGACCTCGCCGGCACCCGCGAGCTGCTCACGGTGTGCACGGAGCTCATGCGCACCGTCCAGTCCGTGCCGCAGGTCGTCGTTGCGCGGGTGCAGGCGCTGGCCACCGCAGCCGGATGCCAGCTCGTGGCCTCCTGCGACCTCGCGGTGGCGGCGGAGTCGGCGGGATTCGCCCTACCTGGCGGCAAGGGCGGTTGGTTCTGCCACACGCCTGCCGTCCCGGTCGCACGCGCCGTCGGCCGCAAGCGGCTCATGGAGATGGCGCTGACCGGTGACGTGATCAGCGCTGCCGACGCGCTGGACTGGGGCCTGGTCAACCGCGTGGTGCCCGACGCCGAACTCGACGACGCGGTGGACGCACTGCTGGCCCGAGCCACCCGCGGTAGCCGCGCGAGCAAGGCGCTCGGCAAGCAGACCCTCTACGCGCAGCTCGACCGGCCGGAGTCGGACGCCTACGCCGTCGCGCTGGAGGTCATGGCCTCCGCTTCGCAGCTGCCCGGGGCCAAGGAGGGCATGGCCGCCTTCCTCGGCAAGCGTCAGCCGGTCTGGACCGACTGACGCCTCAGCCGCCTGCTCCCGCTCCGTCACCGTGCCGCGCAGCGGCTCCCCCGCGGTCTCCTGCATCAGCAGGATCAGCCCAGACCGACCAGGGCTGCGGCCATGAGGTAGAGGCCGGGACGAACTGGTCGCCGGTCCGCTGAGTTCTCGGCACGGCGACGGTCCGAATTCATCGGCAGCACCCTTGCTGGTGCACATCTACGTGGTGTTCAATTTGGCCCGGCTGCCGTCGGCATGATCGCCGTCGGGGTGCACACGTCGCTGAACCTCCTGTGGTCGCGCGTCCGGACCGGCTATACCGTCGGCGTGCTGGTGAGACGATTGGAGCGCCGAGTTGGCTTCGCACACTGAGTCCGCGGCCGCCGTGACGACACCGAACGGCGACGCGATGATCGTCTTCGACAAGGTCGTCAAGCAGTTCGGCGACGCCGTGGTGCTCCGCGAGCTGGACTTCAGCGTCCAGCCCGGCGAGCACGTCACGCTCATCGGGCCGAGCGGCTCGGGCAAGACCACGATCCTGCGGCTGCTCATGACGCTGGAGCGGGCGAACAGCGGCACGATCCGGGTGGGCGAGGACTACCTGACCCACATGGAGCGGCGCGGCAAGCTCGTCCCGGCCGACGAGAAGCATCTGCGCAGGGTGCGCAAACGCATCGGCATGGTCTTCCAGCAGTTCAACCTGTTCCCCAACATGAAGGTGATGCAGAACCTCACCGAGGCGCCGGTGCGGGTGCTCGGCAAGTCGAAGGAAGAGGCAGAGCAGCAGGCGCAGGAGCTGCTCGACCTCGTCGGGCTCGGTGACCGGGCCGACGCGCACCCGTCGCAGCTTTCCGGTGGCCAGCAGCAACGGGTCGCCATCGCCCGTGCGCTGGCCATGCAGCCCGAGGTGCTGCTGCTCGACGAGGTCACCTCGGCGCTGGACCCGGAGTTGGTCGCCGGCGTGCTCGCCGTCCTCAAGGACATCGCCAAGAGCACCGACATCACCATGCTCATCGTGACGCACGAGATGCAGTTCGCTCAGGACGTGTCGGAGCGGGTGCTGATGTTCGACCAGGGCCAGGTGGTGGAGGAGGCACCGCCGGCCAAGCTGTTCACCGACCCCGACCACCAGCGCACCCGGGACTTCCTGCGCGCCGTGCTGGAACGTAGATAACCTCACCCCAACGGGAAACGCAGCGCTGAAGGTCGAGCGCGACGGCGACGCCGTCCGCATCACGATGAAACCGCGCGGAGCGGCGCAACGCGCTCTCGGCCGACCACCTCGTCGAGCTGCGGGACGCCGTCGCGGAGGCGGGGCGGTCCGACGCCACCGGCATCGTGCCCGGTGCCGAGGGAAGGTGTTCTCGGCTGGGCACGACTTCGCGGACGTCGCCGCGCGTGACCTCAGCGGGATGCGGGACCTGCTCACGCTGTGCACGGACCTGATGCGGGTCGTGCAGTCCGTCCCGCAGGTCATCGTCACGCGGGTGCACGCGCTGGCCACCGCCGCGGGGTGCCAGCTCGGGGCGTCTTGCGACCTCGCGGTGGCGGCGGAGTCGGCGGAGTTCGCGCTGCCGGGCGGCAAGGGCGGCTGGTTCTGCCACACCCCTGCCGTGCCGGTGGCCCGTGCGGTGGGCGCAAGCGGCTGATGGAGATGACCTTGACGTTGACGTCGAGGACGCTCGGACGGCGCTGGACTGGGGGCTGGTCAACCGCGTGGTGCCGGACGATGAGCTCGACGCCGCGGTCGACGACCTGCTCGCCCGCACCACCCCCGGCAGTCGGGCGAGTAAGGCGCTCGGCAAGCAGACCCTGTACGCGCAGCTCGACCGGCCGGAGGCCGACGTGTACACCGTCGCACTCGAGGTGATGGCCTCCGCGTCGCAGCTGCCCGGTGGCAATGAGGGCATTGAGGGGTCCTCGAGAAGCGCACGCCAGCCTGGCCGGACTGATTTGGTCGGGTTCCTGCGTCCGTCGGCTCCGATCCGAGTTTCCTGGCTAGCGTGATCTAGGTTGATGTTCCCGCTGGTCACGGCGATTTTCGATCTTGCTTGGGCCTATGGCCTAAGTTCGGGGTGCCCAGCGGTTGAGGTTGAAGATCTCGGTGAGGTGGTCCTGGGGGGTCTCGGTGAGCATCCGGCGGGCTTTGGGGGCCTCCGGTGGTGGGGTAGATGAGTACAGTTCTCTCGATGCTGGCGAGGGGTGTCGAGCCACTCATACGGACAGGTGCAGGTCGTGCTGGTGGGCGTGGCGGCGCATCAGGTGGACGATCTGAAGGGCCAGCACGCAGATGAAGGTGTGGACGCGGACAGGACGCTGCGCCCCTCGGGAGGAGTACTTGCTGTGACGTATGCCACAGCGGATGATGTCAACAGCGGTGACTACGCCGGGTGCTGACCGGAAGGGACCTCGATGAGCGTCATGACTACGTCTTTGGGCCGCGACCCGACACCCCGCCACCTTCGCGCCGTAGCGGACGGTGTAGCACCGTCCCGCTCCCGAACGACGTCACCTCCGGACGCCGGTAACGCCGGCACGTGAGTACTGTCACGCAGCACCGCCCAGTCGGGCTGCCGCGGCGGGTGGTCGGAGGGCGCTGTGAGTGGGAGCTGGTCGCGAAGCCGGCGAGCGGAAGCCGCGGAGGTCACCCGGTGAGGCGAGTTTTCCTCAGCTATGCCAGGGAAGACCAAGCAGTCGCCGATCGCCTCGCGCGTTGGCTGCGGGACAGGGGGATCGAGCCCTACTGGTTCCAGAATGAGGAGCAACGGGGCCGGCGGTTTGTCGGCGAGATGGAGCGGGCCATCGCAGAGTCGGACCTTTTCGTCGTCCTGTTATCTCCTCACTTCCTGATCTCGGCATGGTGCCGGCACGAACGAGAGCTCGCTCTACTACGTGAAATTGATCTCAGCCGACAGTTCGTCTATGTTCTCAGGGTTGCGGAAACATCCCCGCTAGATTCGGGGTTCCTCGGGAGCTACGACCATCTCGACGCAACTCCACCGCTGACCGAGGGCAAGCTGAACGACATCGCGCTCGCGCTTCCCCTCGACAGCGAACCGGAGACTACCCTTCAACCCGCCGTCGGGCCGACGGTGCTCTTTCGCAACCGCAACGATGAGTTAGACGCCGTGGTGAATTCGCTCACGCGGAGTGGGGGACGCGACCTGTGGGTGATCGTGTCGCCACCACGAATGGGCAAATCCTGGTTGCTGAACAAGGTGCACCGCAGCCTCATGGAAAAGGACAGCCGATGGTCGGCGCGACTGGTCGATGTGAGTGCGCACCCGAGGGAGCTGTGCACGAATGCCGGGCGGCTTCTCGGGACATTGCTGGACGTCGACGTCGCAGACCCGACCGACGGCGAGCCGCTGCCGGATGGCACCCTGCGGCGCGTTGCTGCAATAGTCAGCGGCCGCAGTCGTCGACAGCTGTACCTGCTCGACAGCGCCGACCTGCTCGACCCCGCCTGTGCCATAGAGCTGAGATCCGCGGTAACCGAGGTCTATCGCCTGGTAAAAGCAGGCGGCAATCGAGCGACGCGGATTGGCCTGGTGATCGGCACTCGTCGCCCGGACGAGTGGCGTGGGCTTGGCAGAGACCCTCGCCACGGCCTGCGCTTCCAGGTTTATCCGCTTACCGAGTTCGACGTCGACGTCGTGCACGAGGCTCTGACAGAGCTGGACTGGGATCATGGTGCTGACCGGCGCTGGGACTGGGCACAGAACCTGCACCGGCTGAGCGAAGGGCTGCCCGCGCTGCTGGTGCGCAGCCTGACCTGGGCACTCGAGCGTGGGTTCTTCGACCTAGCGGAGTGTTCCAGCGACACAGTATTCGATGAGCTCGCGCGGCCGTACATCAGCGGAGATCTGCTTGCTCCCGAAAGCCTGCTGCCATGGCGTCGCCAGTACGAAAAACAGGCAATGCGCGTCCTCGAGCGGGCGCTCCAGATCCTCGCGACTTACCGACTCTTCACTCTGTCTCACTTGCGGCACCACCTGAAGTCAGACGCGAGCTTTCGATCGGCACTCACCGACGCCCGCTGGTCGCAAACCGACCTGTGGGACGCCCTCGGCCGAACCTCGCTGTGCGACCAACCAGTCAAGGAGCTCTGGCAGGAGATCGAACCGTCCATCCGCCGGCTGCTCTACCGCTACTACAACCAAACCGAAGCGGACCGTGTCAGCGCCCACGTCGCCGCACGGGACTTTTACATTGGTTGGACGCCGGTTCGGACCGCGGGCCGCGAGCAGCAGGTCGTGCTGGTCGAATGCCTATGGCACGAGGCGTCGCGCATGCTGATCGAGCAACCCGATGACGTCGAGCGTCTGCTGACGCGAGTCGCGGCGGACCTCGCGCGCGAGTTCGCGGATTCCCCGATCTTCGAGCCGGGTGAGCTCCGCGACTTCGTCGTCGGCCGGTTAGGTGACGACGAGGAGTTCCAAATGCTCCTGCACCCTTACGATGGTCTCTTCGGAAAGGTCGTCGACGGGGTGGCTCGGACGATCGGCGGTGGCTCACCATGAGCACGACAAGCAACACCCCGGCCAGCACCTACATCGCACGGCGCGAGGAAGCCGTGATCCGCGACCAGGTCGAGAAGGTGCGAAGCGACAGGACGACCCGCGCACTGCTGATCTACGGTCCAGGCGGCGCGGGCAAGACAGTGCTCGTCAAGGAGATGGCCCAGCAGGCCGGTGCGGCGGGTGGTGACGTCGTCTGGGTGCCCCCGATCGACGTCGACGACTCGGAGTACTGGCTCCTGTCCAATCTGGAGACCGCCGTGGCGGGAGCCGTCGATCCGGCGGGCGAGCACTTCAAGCCCTACTTCGACTACCTGGCCCGGCTGTCACGCTACGAGCAGCAACAACGGGTCAGCTACGAAACCGTCGTCACGCAGCTCGGCCGCATCAACCGGACGTTCACCGAGTGCTACCGCACGTTCGTGCAATCGACCGGCCGCACCGTAGTAATTGCACTGGACACGATCGAGGCCATTCGCAGCATGTACCTGGTGCTGACTCTCACCCAGTGGATGAAGCAGTTGCCTGCCACCCTCTTCATCCTCTCCGGCCGACCGTTGAGCCGCCGCGAGCACCAGGACCCTATCCGTGAGGAACTCAGCGATCCCCACCACCCACTCATGTTCTCTGAAATTGATCTGCGCGGCTTCGACGACGCCGAGGCGAAGCAGTTCCTCCGGCGCAGTGATCTCGACGACACGCTGCCCATGACCCAGCAGAACCAGCTCATCGCACTCACAATGGGACAGCCACTGTGGCTGGCGCTCGCGGTCGAGTACCTGCAGAGCAACGACCTCCCGCCGGAAATGACCATCGGGCTGGACCAGCAGTACCGCCCGCAGGAGCAGTTCCGGCGCCGCTTGACCGGCCTCTACCGGGGCACCGACTTCTGGCCCGAAGCGATCAAGCGTCTGGCCGTCGTGCGGCACAGCGTCAACCAAGACGTTTGGCAAAGGCTGATGGTCGATCGCGGACTACCGCCGGACACGGCCGACTGGGACGAGGCATGGGCGAAGCTCCTGCAGCGTCCCTGGGTCCGGCCGCGCGCCAACCGGCGGTACGTCACACTCCACGACGCGCTCGCCGAGGAACTGGCGCAGCGACTGATCCCGTTGCACGACCAGGACGAAACCTGGCAGCGTGACCTGTGGCGCCGGGCGAAGGGTATCTACACCGAGCTCACCGCCGGCAAGGACGAGCGCTTGCCTGCCGAACGTCGCCGGCTGACGGCGGCGTTGGGCTCATTGGAGGCGGACCGGTGGGTAGTGCGTGAGGTTGCACATCTCGATGCCCAGAAGCGCGAACTAGACCAGCTCCAGACCGCGCAGCTGCACTACGCGATTCTCGACGACTTCGGGGCAGGGACCGAACAGTTCCTGCGGCTATACGATCAGGCGTCGAACCACCGCGATCCGCTGTTCATGGAGCTAATCTGCCACGAGATCGAGCGGTTCGTGCCCCGCGGTGAAACCAGCCAACCGCTCGAGGACGTCATGGGTGGTGTGCTCCGGCGGTTCCAGCGATGGCTGCGGGACGACGCCCCCGAACGCCACATCGAGATCGCAGTCCGGCTTGCCGGCTTCCTCATCGGGAACGAGCAGGCCAGCCCGGCGCTCGAGCTGCTCAGTAATCTCCCGGACGAGTCCACGGTCAGCCCGCAGCTGCGCTATCGGCTCGCCAACGAGCGGGGTAACGCATCCATGCGCGTTCCGGGCCAGATCGATGCAGCCCAGGGCCACTTTCGGGTTGCACTGAACCAAGCGAGCAACTTCACCGAGCCGGACAGCGTGCTCAGGCAGGCCGAGGCGCACAAGGAACTCGGCTTCTACTACCGCAACCTCGGCCGCTGGCCCGAGGCCGACGACGCCTACCAGACTGCCCGCGACGTGCTCTCCCGGGTGATGGGTCCGGGCAGCCCCGAGAAGCATCGCGAGGAGATGGCATCGATTCAGACAAACTGGGCGTACCTCAAGGCGCTGCGCGGTGACTATTCCGAGGCTCGCAACCTGGTCGACAGCGCCATCGGCATCCGGCGCCGGATCGAGCAATGGCACGGTGTGGGTGTCTCATTGAGCGTTTCTGGCGAGGTGTATCGCTACGACGGTAAGTTCCTGCGCGCGTGGAAGGAGTACAAGGAGGCCGAAACGATCTTTCATGAGTTCAAGAGCTGGCCGTGGCTGGGCCTGCTCTACCAGGAGATGGCGATCTGTCTATATCACGCCACACGCGAGGGCACCGAACTCGAGGAAGATCAGCAGGCACAGGCTGGCGCGCTGATCCGCCAGTCACTCGACATCTGTCGAGACTCGGCGATCCGATCCTACCCTTCGGCACTGAACAGGGCCGGTCGCATCCACGCCGTCACGGACATCGACCTGGGCTTGAATAACCTCGCTGAGGCGATCGATGAGGCCAGAAAGATCGGCGACGGCTGGTTCCTGTCGGCTAACCTCATGGAATACCTCGAGCTCAGCTACCGCGCTTGGACGGAAACCGATCGGCCGGACTACCGGGCGGCAATCATCGCGCGCGCCCTTGACGTCACGGAAGCCATCACTACGTACAGCTTCCCCGACCTTTCCGCCCGATGGGACCTCCTGCAGGGACACCTGCTCGTGCACGATGCTCTCGCCAGCAGTCAGTATCACGACCTCGACGAGGCGGTGCGCCACTATTCGCTGGGCTTCCGTACGCTCGCGGACAAGCGAGTGGGCTCGCATGGCTCGGCGGCCATCGCTCGGGAATTCGTGAAGTTTCGCGAGCTGTTCGGCAGACTTCCCCAGACGGTTCGGCGCAATTGGTATGAACAATTGCTTGCGGACTGGTCCGCTGAGGGGTCTCAACGATCGACCTCCTTGCTGGCCCGCCTCGAGGAACTCTACTAAGGCTTCAGTAGCCTGAAAGGCCTGACGATGCGCTCCCCCCGCGGCATCCTTGTTGCCCTGAGCAGTTCTGACGTGCCCGACGGCCAGCGGATGCTGGTGCATTCCTGTGAGGACTGCGCCTGTCCGGTAAGTCGCTCGGAGACCCCGCGGACCGCTCCTCCGCTATTGCCCAGCGGGCCGTTAGTGCGCGCTCGTGACGTCCTCGAACTGCCCCTGGACCTGGAACGCCACGCCCTGTTCGGGCCGCACGGCAATGGTGGCGTCGTCGTCGTCAACCGAGCGGCGCGGGAGCTGTTCCACGAACTGGCGCAACCCCGGACGCTAGCTGACCTCGTCGCATCCGGGCACGACCCGGACCCCGCAAGCGCCGTCCTCACGCGCCTGCTCGAGCACGATCTGATCCATCCACCGGCTGCCGCGCCCGCCCCGCAGTACCGCAAAAGCACGGAGCTGACCGTCTGGTTGCACATCACCAACGCCTGCAATCTCCGATGCCCGTACTGCTACGTACACAAGTCCAACGAGGCCATGGATGACGCGACCGCCCGCGCCACCGTCGACGCGCTCGTCCGGTCGGCCCTCGATAACGAGTTCCGCTCGATGCGGCTGAAGTACGCGGGCGGCGAGGCGAGCTTGAACACTGCAGTGCTGTTCGGGATACACGACTATGCGGTCATCCGCTGCGGGGAGAGCGGTCTCGGGCTGTCGACCGTTCTGCTCAGCAATGGGGTCGCCATCTCCGAGCGGCTTGCTCGCGAACTTGCGGAGCGGGAGGTAGCCGTGATGGTGTCACTCGACGGCATAGGTGCCGCGCACGACGCACAGCGGCCCACGTTGGCGGGCCGTCCCTCTTCGCCGATGGTGGCCCGGTCGATCGAGCGGCTGATCGAGGCTGGCCATCCTCCGCACATCTCCATCACCATCACCAGCCGAAACGTCGATGCGATCGCACCCGTGGTGCGGTTCGCTCTTGAGCGCGCCCTCACTTTCAGCTTCAACTTGTTCCGTGACAACGCCTGCGCCGCCGGGTTCGCCGACCTACAGTACGAGGAAGAGGCGATGATCGAGGGCCTTCGCAAGGCATACGCCGTGATCGAGGAGCTGCTGCCCCCCTGGAGTGTCCTTGGATCCGTGTTGGACCGTGGCCAGCTCCTCCAGCCTCGACAGAAGGCGTGTGGGGTTGGCGACGACTACGTCGTCGTCGACCAGAACGGCCGAATCGCTCAGTGCCACATGGACCTCGGCACGACGCTCGGCGACGTCCGCATGGTAGATCCGGTACGCGCGATACGCGATGATGGTGCTGCCATTAAGAACCTCCTCGTCGAGGATAAGGAAGGGTGTCGGGACTGCACCTGGAAGCACTGGTGTGCTGGCGGGTGCTCATTGGCGACGTTCCGCGCAACCGGGCGATTCGACGTACGATCGCCCAACTGCAACATCTACCGTACTATCTATCCGGAAGCGGTGATTCTGGAGGGGCGGCGTTTACTGAAGTTCGCGGTCCCGAACCAAGGAGAGCGCCAGCCGTTGTAGTACGAGCGCACCCTGAAGCCAGGGCGACGCGCAAAGTCGTTTGCCCAGCTCACGGGTGATGCGAGGGGTGCGTGCGGGGGCCCGGTTTGGGTAGCGGCTGGAGCCGGTGGAGTGGGTGGGGGTATCCAGCGCGCCGTGGATGTGGTGACGTTGGGTAGCAGCTGGTGAGGGACCGGCCGGGTGAGGA
>JALYQB010000170.1 GCA_030856045.1 Actinomycetota bacterium | reverse complement strand
CCCTGTGGAACGAACGAATTACCGCCCTGTCATCCGGCGAACGGCTCCCGGAGAAAATCATCAACCCACTGCTCGACGCGCTCGCGGAGGCCGCATAGCAAACCACAGGAAGTGCGAAACTTCACCGCTCTCCTCGTACTCTGAAGCCCGCTGCGGCCGGCCCGCCGGTCCGGTATACCGAGGGGAGAACCAGCATGGGCACGCATGACCAGCCGCCGGACCCCAGCACGGGCGACGGCAAGGCGCCCGGCGTGCCACCGCCGGCTGACCCGGGTAAGCACGAGAAGAAGTAGGGCGCCGGCCGTGACCGACCCTGACGGTCGGCAGCGGCTGCTGTTCGACGAGCTTGCCGCAGCGGACTGACTGGCCCCGCAGTGGCGACCGTCATTCCTCTGTGTACCCCGACATCTGTTCATCCCGGACACCGTGTGGGTGCACGACGGCGGCGAGGACCTGCCGCTGGTGGCGCTGGATCGGGCGGCGGACCCGGACCGGTGGCTGGAGCTGGCCTATGCCAACGACTACGTGGTCACCCAGGTTGACGATGGACACCCGGGACCCGATCCGAGGAGGTGGACCGCTACCAGCTCAGCGAGCATGCCGCTGATGGTTGCGGAGATGCTGGCCGCGCTGGAGGTCCACGACGGGCATCGGGTGCTGGAGATCGGCACCGGGACCGGATGGAACGCCGCGTTGCTGGCCCACCGGCTCGGGGCCGAGCAGGTGACCAGTATCGAGATCGACCCGGACGTCGCCACCCGCGCCCGCACGGCGTTGTCCGACGCCGGGTTCGGCGAGGTCACGGTGGTCACCGACGACGGCACGCTCGGCTACCCGCCTGAGGCTCCCTACGACCGGGTCATCGCCACGGCGGCCTGCCAGCACATGCCGTACCCGTGGGTTGAGCAGAGCCGGCCCGGGGGTCTGATCCTCACCCCGTGGGCCAATCCCTACGTCGACGGGGGACTGGTGGCACTCACCGTGGGCGAGGACGGCGTGGCCTGCGGCGGCATCGTGAGCAGGTCCTGGTTCATGTGGCTGCGTCAGCAGCGGGTGCCGCGTGATCCCGTGAGCGACATCGTCTGCGCCGAGCAGGTGAGGGCCGAGCTGCCGAGGACGTGGACCGACGTGCATCCCCATCACGTCATCGGCGACTACGGCGCGCAGCTGGCGATCAGCCTGCGCGTGTCGCAGTGCCGTCACCTCTACTCGCCCTTCGACGACGGCGAGGGCAGCGGGGTGGTCTGGTTTCTCGACCCCTGGTCGCGCTCGTGGGCGAGCCTGACCCACATCACCCCGGACGCCGGCGACAGGGAGTTCCAGGTGCAGCAGTGCGGCCCCCGGCGGCTCTGGGATGAGGTCGATGCCGCGCACCGCTGGTGGGTCGATGCGGGCAGCCCCGACGCTGACCGCTGGCGGTTCACCCTGACACCCGACGGGCTCCGGGTGGAGCTGGAGTAGCCACGACGCCCTTACATCCCGCGCGGCGAGGCGCTCAGCTATCTCACGGAAAGGAGGCGGCCGAGCTTGTCGGTCACGTCAATCCCGTCGACCTCGCGTTCCCGGTCGCAGCGGCAGCGAGCCGCACCGCCTCTATGGCTGCGTCTGTCTCCCCATCGGCGGGTGCCGGGATGGGCAGTCTGGGCAGCTCCGACGGGGCGACCTGGACGCGTTCGCAATGGCGACGATCAGCTTCAAGCTGTCAAGGACACGCTTGCCGGTCTCCAGCCCGGACAGGTAGGACTTGCTGATCCCGGCTAGACCGGTGATCACATCGAGGGACTTGCCGCGCCAGTGCCGGATCCGGCGCACCCTCCGGCCGATCGCGACCGCGTCCTCGGTGCCCAAAGATCGCGGCTCGCCCGCGAGCTGACTGGTTTCCGCAGGCCAACGTGACCGTCGAGCTGTCTACGCTGCCTCCGTTGCACTTGAAAGACTGACCTTCGCAGTCATCGTGTCAGCCACTCCGTCTCATGTGGACAACCACGGTCGGCCTACGCGCGCAGCGGCGGCAGATAGGACGAGCAACCGCTTACAAGGCGCCGATGGGCGTTCACCAGGGACGCTACCTGCAACCACAGTGAACTTTCCGGCATCATGAGCCACTCCGTCGGCCGCGGAGTGATTCTTTCTCGTGTCACGAACCGTGTCACGAGCCTCCGCTGCATCGGCGTCGCGACCGACACCCGCGCCGGGCTCGTATCAGCCACGATGGGTCTACGCTCTTCTTGACGAACGGGTGTCCGATCGAAGGCAGGTGGTAAGCCGTGGCGAGTCAGTCGGCGAGCGGTGGGAGCGCGGGGATGCGTTTCGAGGCGACGGTCCACGCGACGACGAGGAGCGCGGAGCTGCACGCCGTCGACTCGCTCGACCTCGACAGGGTGCCCGATCCCGAAGGTGGGGTGCGGATGCTGGTCGGTCCGGAGGACCTGACACGACTTGTCGCGGAGGGCTACGAGGTCCGGGTGCAGTCGGTCGCGCCGGTCGCGCCACTCGACCCGGGCCTGGTCTCCGACGAGGCCGACGTGCGGGCGTGGTTCGAGGACATGACCGGGGACGCGAG
This sequence comes from Actinomycetota bacterium, assembly GCA_030856045.1. GTDB lineage: Bacteria > Actinomycetota > Actinomycetes > Mycobacteriales > Pseudonocardiaceae > JALYQB01. The sequence continues at coordinate 2,432 of JALYQB010000170.1, read as the reverse complement.
GGGTGAGGGCTGATGTACCGCACCGTCGCTCAGCTCGACCAGCTTGGTGGGTTGCTCGCGCAGTTCTTCCCGCAGCACTGTCAGCGCTTCCAGCTTCCCGAGCTCTCGGTGCTGGGCCGGCCCGTGTTCGCGCTGCGGGTCCGTGCCGGAGCCGGGGACAACCGGCGCGGGGTGCTCCTCGTCGGCGGTGTGCACGCGCGGGAGCTCATGAACCCCGATGCGTTGATCGAGCTCGCCGTTCAGCTGATCGTCAGTTACCGCAATGGCTCCGACATCGTGCTCGGTGGGCGCGTGTGGCAGGCCACCGACATCAAGGTTCTCATGGAGACGCTCGACATCTACATCGTGCCGTGCACCAACCCCGACGGCCGCGACTACGTGATGACGGTCGACGACCTCTGGCGCAAGAACCGCCGTGACAACCCGGAGACAACCTGCGACGGCGTGGACCTGAACCGCAACTGCGACCTCCTCTGGGGGGTCGCCCAGGGCCAGACCTCGTGCAGCCCGTGCAGCGACGTCTTCGCGGGCCCGGCGGCGTTTTCCGAGCCCGAGACGCGCAACGTGAAGTTTCTGCTCGACACCCGTCGCGTCGATTGCTTCGTCGATGTGCACTCCTACTCCGAGCTGGTGCTCTACCCGTGGGGGCACGTCCCGACGCAGACGACGGACTCGACGAAACAATTCACCACGCTGCCGACCGGTACCTGTCAGCCGATCACCGACCCGACCTATCAGGAGTACATGACTCCGCGCGACGAGCAACGGTTTCAGACTGTCGCGCAGCGGATCGTGACGGCCATCGCTGATGTTCGGGGACGCGCCTACACCCCGCAGACCGGGTTCGGGCTCTACGGGACCACGGGCACGCACAGCGACTATGCCTACGCCCGCCACATCGCGGACCCGAACACGCGCAAGACGTACGGGTACACGGTCGAGACCGGCCCGTGGGTCGGCAATGCCCGCGACTCATTCCATCCCGCAGACCCAGAACCGATTAAGCTCGATACGAAATCGGGATTGTTGGCGTTAATGCAACAATGCATCTGCGCAATCGAGCTCATCGGAGTCGCGTTCCTCGGCGGCGAGCACGAGGTCGACGCGCTTCGGAGGATCCGCGACGACGTACTCGCTACCACCCCGGCTGGTCGCGACTGGATCCTGCTGTTCGAGGATCTTCAAACTCGGGTCCTTCCGGTCGTGCTGGCCGACGACGCCCTCGCCGAACGGGCGGCTTCGGTCGTGAGTCGTGCCAGCCGCGCGGCCGCCGACGAGACGGCATCGATCGAGCCCGAGCTGGTGGCTGACACCGTCCGGATCCTCTCCGACGTCGCCCGACGCGCCGACGATCCCGAGGTGAGTGCCGGCGTCGCGGCCGCCGGCGAGGTGCTCGAGGCGGCCGGGGGACGGCCGGTAGCGGCGTTGCTGGAGCGGCTCGTCGCGCGCGGCCCCCGCCGCTGACCACACCGCTTGCCGCGTCGTCGCCGCGGTCGCAAACCTCGACGCGGTCGCCGTCGAACCCGTCGAACCCGTCGACGCGGTGCGGTACCGGCGTCGACGAGCACGTCCGCTGGTGCTCGGGTCCTGCCGGCGGGCACACGCATCTGAGCGCGATCACCATCCGGCACATACTGGCGTGCGTTACGGCTGTGACGGCGCCTCCGTTGTCATGCTCCCGGGAGTCTGCGGAATCGAGGTGCTCACGACGTCCGCCGCCGCAGCTGGTGCTCACCCAGGGCCGCGACGTCGACCTCATCCAGCGACGTGACGACGAGATCGGCGTTCGCGGCCGCCAGGAGCTCCTCGTCGTCGGCTCGGGCCACACCCAACGCCGCCATGCCACCGGCCTTGGCTGCCTGCACGCCGCTGTCTGCATCCTCAACGACGAAGCAGTGTTCCGGGGCGACGCCCAGCTCGGCGGCTCCGGTCAGGAAGATCTCCGGGTGCGGTTTGCCCTGGGCGAAGTCGCGTCCGGAGATGTCGACGTCGAAGAACTCCAGCAGGCTCAGGCCGGGGCGCAGGAAGTCGTAGTGCAGGCCCTGCTCGGCGGCGAAGGTGTCGAGCCGGATCTGGCGGAGGAACAGTCCGGCGTTCTTCGACGACGACGCCGCCACCACCGGGATTCCCGCGTCGCGCACGGCCAGCACGAAACGCAGTGCGTCGGGGTAAGCCTCGAACTCGTCGGCCTCGATGAGCTTGATGACCATGGTCTGCTTGTTCGCCGCGTAGGCCTCCGCCCGCTCGGCGGCGTCGGGAACCTCGAAGTGTTCCAGGGCCGCCAGCGCTCCGCTCATTCGAGGCTTGCCCGACATCACCTGTTGGTAGACCTTCGGCGTGAAGCGCTCGTCGGACCACGAGGTCTGGTCCGCGATGTCGGCCCAGTCGTTCTCCATCAGCTCACGCAGCGAGTCCTTCCACGCCCGTTCGTG
>JALYQB010000155.1 GCA_030856045.1 Actinomycetota bacterium | reverse complement strand
GAGCTGCGCCGCGGCCGCGCTGGACCCGCCGACGCGCAGCACCTCGTCGACGAGGTGGTCGGGCAGCGCCACGGCACCGCTGGTGACCTGCGTCAGCGCGTGCAGTAGGCGCAGCTGGTGGGCCGCGGGCCGCTTCAGCAGGCCCTCCACCGCACCGCGCAGGACGTCACGCTCACGGGGGTCACGGGGGAGCGTCGCCAGCGAGGCCAGCGCCGCGGCCGCCTTCAGCCCGTCCGCCCGGTTGCGGAACACGGCGTCGATCCGGGCGCGCACCACCTCGAACCCCGATGCCGCGAGCAGGCCGCGCCGCAGCCCGCCCGCGGTGAGCGCGGGATCCGCGTCGATCAGGGCGAGGGCGTGAGCGACGCCGTACAGGTCGAGGCTCGCCAGCAGCCGACGCCGCACGGCTGCCGGGACCGGCGCGTCGAGGTCGGTGAACAGGTCGGTCGACGCGAGCAGCGTGGTGCGGGTCTGGTCATCGGCTGCGGCGAGGTCGTGCAGCGCGGCGGCGTCGCCGGAGGTGAAGGCACCCGACTCCGCGGTCTCGGCGAGCAGCCCGACCACGGGGAGCACGTCGGCCACCCGCGGGCGCAGCACCGCCGCCTGCCGCTGCGCGAGGGCACGTGCCGCGGCCCAGCCACCCGGCACCGTGTCGGCCTTGGTGAGCACCGCGACGACGTTGCCCGGGCCGGCGCACCCGGTGGCGAAGGTGGCCAGGGCCTGCGCGTCGTCGGCCCGGGCGGCCTGGGTGATCACGTAGAGCACCGCCTCGGCACCACCGGTCCCGGTGGCGTCTGGTGTGACGGCGCCATCGACCGAGCCGAGACCGGGCGTGTCGACGACGGTGAGGTCACGCAGCAGCGCGCTGGTGAGCCGCACGTCGAGGTGCGCCACGGCGGTGGGGTCCACGCCCAGGTCCGCGGGCACGGCGCCGTCGGCGTCGAGCGGCAGGGACCGGCGCCCGCCGTCGCGGAGCACGACGTCCACCCGGTCGGCGGTCCCGGAGCGGAAGCGGGTGACCAGCCGGGTGCACTCGCCGACACCGGTCGGGGCGACGCGCCGCCCGATCAGCGCGTTCACCAGCGTCGACTTGCCCGAGGACACCCGTCCGACGACGGCGACCTGCAGCGGGGACCCCAGGCGGTCGGCGACGGTGCCGACCGCCGCGGCGCTCCGCCCGCCCAGTCGAGGGGCGACGGTGCGGCACAGCTGCGCGACTGCAGCGGCCAGGGGCCCGACCGCATCCGATCTCATGGGCTCACCCGCCCTCGCTCGCCCGGCTGGGAGAGGATGGTGCCACGCTCGATGCCGGCACCCCGTTCACCTTGACGTGCGCCGCGCGGAGCATCACAGTATTTTTGAACACGTTCAGAAGGGATGTGGTCACCATGGGCCAGAGCCTGGGGTCGTACCTCCTGGTCCTGGTGCTGGGCCTGGGGCTGACCCTGGTCGTCGGGCAGGTCCTGCTCCGCACCGGTCAGGACTACCTGGCCGAAGTGTTCAGCAACACTCGGACGGCGCGGTCGGTGAACCGGCTACTCGGGCTGCTGTTCCACCTCGTCGTGCTCGGCATCCTGGCGATCATCTCCACGATTGACGTGCCCGTGGACGGCGAGCTGCAGACCGTCGTCACCAAGCTGGGCGTGATACTCCTGGTGCTCGGTGCGGCGCACGGCGCCACGATGCTCGTCCTCGCGCGGATCCGGGCGCGCCGCCACGAACAGGACCTCGCCGACGAGATGACCGCGCAGATCGAGTTCAACCGCCAACAGCAGCAGAACCAGTCGGGCGCCCAGTACGGGCAGCACGTCGGCTCGCCGCGGGCGCACACCCCGCAGTCGAGACCGGTGATCGAGTCCGGGCCCCAGCAGTGAGCGCGCCTGCGCCGGCGTGGGCTCCACCCGGCGGGCGCAAGTCGGACCGCACCCGGGCGGCGATCGTCTCAGCGGCGATGGAGCTGTTCCGGGAGCGCGGCTACGACGCCACCACGATGCGCGACATCGCCCGGTCGGCCGACCTGTCGCTGGGCTGCGCCTACTACTACTTCCGCTCCAAGGACGAGCTGGTCGCGGGCTGCTACGGGCGCCTCGCCGTGGAGCACGCGGCGGCGGCGGAACCCGTGCTCGCAGTCGCGGAGGACTTCGAGCGCGGCCTGCACGGGGTGCTGCGCTGCTGGCTGGAGATCGCCGAGCCGTTCCACCCATTCGCGGGGCGGTTCTTCTCGGTCGTCGCGCAGCCTGAGGCGGTGCTGCCCGGGGCGGACGCCACCGAGGCGCGCGACGCGGGGATCGGGCTGTACACCCGGCTCGTGGCGGGTTTCGCGCCCGGCGGGGAGCCCCGGCTGTACCCGCACCTGCCCGAGCTGCTGTGGCGCTACCACCTGGGAGTCGTGCTGTTCTGGGTCCACGACCGCTCGCCGGGGCTGGGGCGGACGTCGCTGCTGGTGGACCGCACCGTGCCGATGGTGAGCCGGCTCATCCAGCTGTCCCGTTCCCGGGTGCTGCGTCCGTTGTCCGGCCGGGCCGCGGACCTGCTGGGGGCGCTGCGGGAGTGACCCCAGGGCGCCCGGCGCGTGTCGGCCGGTTTGGTGGCGCGTGTCGGCGGTGATGCCAGATTCGTTATCCGGCGCTATCCGGTCACCTCGACCCGGCGCCGAGGTGGCTGCGTCAGCTCGTCAGGCGCGCCTGCTGCAGCCGCTGGACGCCCGCCGTCGACGCCAGTTCAGCGCGCGCCTCCGGATGTGCGTGGTAGTACCGTAACGCGTGGTATAGCAGCGCGGGGTCCACGGAAAGCCACCGGCCGCGGATCGCGAGGCTCGGCGCGAGTGCCATCTCCTCCTGCTTCCACAGCCTCGACGTGCGCTCGAACCAGGCTCCCCCGTCAGAAGTGGCGATCAGCGAGATGAGGGGTCCATCCATCTCGGCCGCGTCGACGGCGATGACGCTGTCCCACGGCGCGTAACTGCGGAACGACCAGCTTCGGTGGAACACCCCGTGGGGGCTCAGCGCGACGGATCCCCGGGCCAGCTTGCCGCGCAGGCCGTGGAAGCAGAAACACAGCAGGTAACAGGTGACGCCTCCGAAGAGTCCCACTGCTACCACCGCGCTGAGCGACCCGAAGCTTTCGGTGAGCAACCCCAGAACCGACACTGCCGTCAGGAACGCGAAGCCGGCCAGGCACACGACCGCCATCGCCCAGTAGGTCAGCCAGACCGCGAACGAGTACCCGATGACTGTTCCCGTCCCCTCGGGCTCATCCCGGCAGGAAAGGAAGACACGGGATGACGATCGGCGTCGAAGCCCCAGGCGGGCCCAGTACACGAAAGCAGTGAGGCCTGCGGCGATCATCGTTCCCCACCAGAACAGCAATGCTACTGACTCCCGATTCCGGGTGGCCACCACAGCGATGGTGGCCATGAAAGCGAGGAGCACGAGCGAGAAGCCGAAGAAGCCGATGTTCCGTCCGCCGGCGGCCGTAGCCCACACCGGCGGCCAACCGACTTCGCTCAACGGTTCCTCGTGGCGATTCACTGACATGCTCCCTGTCTCTGGAGGCGCTGAATCAGAAGACCGAGTTCCACGCGTCCTTGACCCCACCTCCAACGGCCTTGAAGCCGTCCTCGATCCCGTCCTGCACGCCACCCGGGAGCTGGTCGTAGCCCCAGTCGAGTCCGCCTCCGACGACAATCCCGACACCGAGACCGACCACGGCTCCCACCGGACCACCCACCGCCGCGCCCACCAGCATCGCGCTCGCCGCGCCGCCGACGCCCGAGATGACCGCCTTCCCTACCGGCTTGCCCTGGTGCACGTCGTACCCGACTCCAGCGGCGGTGATCCCCAGCCCGATGATCGGGACCTTGCCGCCGATCCGCCGAGCCACCGAGCTCGCCCGTCGGAGCGCATCGTCTGCTTGCCGACGTGCCTCATCCGCGGCAGCCACGTTGTACCGCGCGGTCGACGTGCTCCCGCCTCCCGATTTGAGGTAATGATCGACATGTCGCGCCGCCTGCTGTTCCAGAAAGGTCGCGTGCTTCCTGAGGACTGTGGCATGCCGGGCGGCGAGAGCACCGACGGTGCCGTTGGTGAAGTCTGCAGCATGCAGGACGGCCTTGCCTCGGACGTCGTTCCATACGTTCTGACCGAAAGACTTCGCCTCAGTCAGTATCTGTCGGGAACGGGCCATCTCCTCGCTCGCGACGGCGTAGGCCGTCGTCTTCTGGGCGTACACCTGCTGCGCCTGCACCGCATTGTCGTATCCCCGTACCATCTCGGGTGTCGCCGAGCCGTCGGAAGGCAGCGCTTGCGGTGCGGTCGGCGCAGGGCCGGGATCGAGGATCTGGTCGCCCGACACTTCCAGACCCCCGTTGAGCGCGGTCTGCACCGCCCGGTCTCGCCCGGCAAGGGCCGTGTGGAGGTCGTCGGCGTACGCATCGAACGATTGGGCGGCTCGGGTCGCTTCGGCTTCGAGTCGGTCACCCTTGGAGCCACCCGAGGTCATACGCGCCCGGAAGGCGGTACCGGCGTCGCCCTCCCACTCCGTTTCCGAGTTCCCTCGAATCCGGTAGACCGCGGAAACACAGTCATGGACACCCGCGGACAGGCTCGTCCGCAACCAGGCTGCTGCACCACGGATGTTTTCCGGATTCCCGTCGATCCGCACGTCGATAGGCACGCCCGCTCACCTCATCCGGTCTCGATGTCGAACGAACGGCGGGAGACGTCCTCGCCCTCGGCGTAGTCGGACCCACCCGCCGACACGGAGTCGCCTGCCGCGGTCACACCGGTGACGAGTTCCGCCACGACGGCCGTCAGGTGGCTGAGCACACTCGCCATGTCTGCGCTGACCTCGCCGGCGTCAGGCATGTCGGGGAGGGAGTCCCCGAGTGCGGCAAGATCTGTGGCCGCGGTATGGAGAGTGCTCGCGAAGCCCGCCATCGCGGCCGGGTCGGTGCCGAAGCCTTCACCCATCAGCGCTCACCTGCTCCGCGACGCAGCTCGCTCGGAATCTCGACGTCGAGCAGGATGATGTCGTAGGGAGCGTGCTCGTCGACGATGTCGAGGTGTGCGGTGGGCATCACAATCCACGGCTGCTGGTTCCCACAGCAGCGGACCAGCCGGTCGAGCGCCGAGTAGACGAGGATCGCCGTTCGGCCGTCTGCCGTGCGGCGGAGGTCGACCGTCAACTCACCGTCCTCGGCCGATGGCTGATCACAGGGCACGTAGACGACCGGTGGGAACGTGGTCGGCGGCGTCGATGTCGTCACCGGGGTCACAATGCCAGAACCCTGCGCGACGGCGTGGTCGTTCGCGCGGAACACCAGTGGCCGATCGGCTCATGCGCTGGTCGCGACCACCTGCCGGGCCATCCGGGCGAGCTCCCGCGCATCGCTGCCGGACCGAGCCTCCAGCGCGGTGACCAACGGTTGGAGCCGCTCCCGAGCACGCCCTGAGCGCAGTAGTGCCACGGCGTCGATCGCGGACTTGGCCATGCCGAGTCCGCGTGGCTCCCCGGTCTGCACGTGCAGCGTGGCGCGGAGGATATTCGCGAAGGCGCCCACCGGCCGATGCCGCCCGGCACCATTGATCGACGCCGTCAGCTGTTCGGCGAGATCGAGACGTCCCAGCTTCGCGTAGACCAGTGCTGATTGGTAGTTCTGATCCGCACGCTCGCCTGCCTCCGTCGCCTGCCACCCGTCACGGGCCCTGGCCAGGTGATCGGTGGCAGCCTGCTCATACCCCATATCGGCCAGCGCATGAGCGGAGACCCCGTGCAGCCACGCGGACAGATCAGGGTCTTGGGTACCAAGCTTGAAGGACGCCATCTGGTAGTACTTCATGGCGTCATTGGGTTGGCCGCTCCACCGCTCGACAACACCGGCGTAGCGCAGGGCGCTGGCGACGCGACAGTCATCGCCCACCCGCTGAGCCAGGTCGGCGGCCTCCCGGTAGTGCCAGATGGCGTGCCGTTGCAGACCGGAATCGAAGCAACACCACCCCGCCAGCTCGTGCAACTCGGCCAACTCCGAACCCAGCGACTTCGCAACGGCCTCCGTTGCCGGCACCTGGGTGAGCTGTCTGAAGTGCGCCGCAACAGCGACGGCGTTACGAGCCTGTCCGCCCGCAGCCCTCGCGGCGGTGCGGAGCTGTTCGGTCTCACCGGCGATCTCGGCCAGGTCGGTCACGCCGAGCCGAGACGGGAGCGGACCCCCGCCCGGATGCGCGACCTTCCCCGCGAACGTACCGACGATCACCTGACCGAAGGCGGCAAGACTCCCGAGCGCGAGTGCGTCTCTCCGCAACATGTCGTCGGTCACCTCCTGAGCTGTCCCCGACTGTGATGCCTCCCGTCCAGGGTAGGCACCGTCATCAGGAACATGCTCCAGGAGACGCATGTACGGCCGGGGTACCCCGAGCCCGTCGGCGATGCGTTCGAGCACCGTCACGTCCCGCACCTGGCGGCCCTGGACGATCTCCGAGACCTCCGACTGCGACTGGCCGGTGCGCCGGGCGATCTCCCGCTGGGTCACCCCGTCCTGTTTCAGCAGCTTGTACACCCGGCCGATGTCGCGGCCGGCGAGCGCCGCCCGCATCTCGGGCCGCTCCCAGACCTCGGGGCGGATCGGCGGCGGGGCGTCTGCTCCGCCGGCGAGGTTCTCGGCGTGGCCGTAGCTCATGGGATGCACCGCTCCTCGGCGTGTCAGTGGTGAAGCACTCTAACGCCGCCGCGCCGGTGGGCTCATGATCCGTCCCAGCCGCGCTCGATCTGCGCGAGCTCCCGGAGACCGGCGAGAAGGAGCCGGTCAGGTTGGTCGAGCCAGTAGTGATGGGTGCCGTCAGCTCTGGCAGTGAGGCCGTAGCGCCCACGCCTTGGGCGGCCGATGCGCTGCCATTCGGCTGCGACGTGTTCGATGGTCGTCCAGATGTTGCGGGGTCCGGTAGTGGGTCAGTTTGAGCCGAGCAGTTCGGCGATCTCGGTGAGTGTCCACACGTGGTCAGCGACACCAGCGGCCATCGCGGGGGTGGTGGGGTAGCCGTTACGGGCCTTCGTGAGGGTCATGTG
>JALYQB010000143.1 GCA_030856045.1 Actinomycetota bacterium | reverse complement strand
GTGTCTCGCCAAGTTCGCCCACGATTCCGGCGCGACGACAGGGAGGCGGCCGGTGGCGGATGGCTCGTTGCTGCCCGTCGCGAGCGAGCGTTGCGAGATCATCGGGCAATGGCTGCTGGAGCGGGGCGGCTATCTCCGGACCGACGCGCACACCCTGCTGGAACGACTCCTGGGTCGGTGGCCGCGCACCGCCGCCGCCGCTGAGGACGGTCCTACCGGCACAGCGTTCGACTACGCCGCCAGTGCGCCGCTGGAGTTCCGACGGTGCGCTTCCCCCGACCGAGTCCTCGTGGGCCGCTTGTCGAGCGTGCCGCGGCTCTACTGGGTGAACGAGGACGCGGCGTTGTTACTCGAACTGCTCGGGCACACACCTGTCGACGACATCGTCGACACGTTCGCGCACCGGTGGAGTATGACCCCGCCCGACGCGACCCACCGGCTGTCTGCACTGCTGTCTGATCTGTCCGCCAGCGGACTCGTCACGACAGACCGCGCGGCGGCTATGAGCTGAAACATAACCTCGATATCGTCCGATCTTCGAGGGAGTATCCCGATCGGAACCCAGGAAGAGAGCAGGGCAGATGAGCGCACACATGTCCGGTGAGGACGCGGCTCCGTCGAGGCGCAGCGTGACACGTGTCGACTGGTTTCTGCGTGAGCCGGGCGGCGGCACGGTCTTCGTCAAGCCGGACGCAAATCCCGACGCCACCATACAACCCGCAGTCGACCATGCGGATCACACTTAAGCTACCAGGTAGTTCCGGAACCGTCACCGACAAGACGAGGCTCCCGGTCGATAAGAACCCGAGCCGTAATGCTGCCTGCCCTGGGCGGTCTGCCGACGGCTAAGGGTTTCGACTCGTACTCGACGGTGGCCGGGGGCGGCGATCTGCGCTACTTGCAGTAGTCATCCAGCTTGCAAGGTAGGTACCGATGACCGAAAGAGACGGCGACCCGAGCACCCTGTGGGGCTTCCTGTACAGGGTCTGCAGCCAGCCCGGCTGCACCCTCGGCGCGCTCGCGGTCGGGAGCCCGGTGATCGGGGCGCTGTTGGAGCTGGCGGACCCGGCGGCGACCGTGGCTGGGCTGCCTGCCTATCTGGCAGGGCTGGGGGCCGGTGGAGCAGCGTTCGTGCTGGGGGCGATCTGGCGTCGGGTTCAAACGAGGCGTGACCGTGGTGATGACTTCGATCAGTGAATCACCGCCGGTTTCCGGGGGTGTGTTACCACCATGCTCGCTCTCCGTTGTATGCCTGCCCGTGCGGCACGGTCGTTAGCAAGGGGAAGAACCCGTCGAGTGTTCGTGACAGTCGTCCCCGGGAGTGACACATATGCGGGGTGTCGATCATGCTGACTGATCCGGACTGGTCGTCAACGCCACCCCGACCGACAGCGGCAGCAATTGACAGACGCTGTCGCCAGACTGACCGACATGGGTGAAGATCACGCCGACCTCAGTGCTCGACCTTCCCGGATACCGGCTGCGCGACGGCCGGAGCGCGAGATCGGCATCCGGGAGCTGCGCAACGCCGGTAAGGTTGTCGCAGAGTTGGCCGGGGCCGGTGCGGTCGGCCGGGTGACCAGCAGCGGTCGCTTGGTCGGCTGGTTGGTTCCAGCGACCCCGCCCGAGCAGCGGGCCGACGAGCTCGAGGCGCGGGGAGGCTCCGCCGTGGCCAGTCGGGTGGTCTCGCCCGCCGACGCCCGCTGACCCGCCGCCGGCTGGGACCCGCCACTCACTTGATCAACCGTGGCGGCGGTAGCGGTTGTGCCGGCGCTGGACTCTCCGTCAGGCCCGTACGATTTCGCACAGCGCCCAGGTGCGTGCTGCCGCTGATCAAACCTGGGCGAACCACGGGAGCGCTCAATGGTCGATGTCATCGGTGCCGGCTTCGGACGCACCGGCACCGCGTCGCTGAAGGTCGCCCTGGAGCATCTCGGCCTCGGTCCCTGTCATCACATGTTCGAGGTGGTGGCGCGCCCCGAGCTGCTGCCCCGGTGGGAGCGGGTGGTGGCCGGTGAGGACGTCGACTGGAACGAGGTGCTCGAGGGCTACCGGTCCACGGTGGACTGGCCGGGCTGTACCTACTGGCGGGAGCTGATGGGGGTCTACCCGCACGCCAAGGTCATCCTCACGGTGCGTGACCCGGAGAGTTGGTACGACAGCGCCTACAACACCATCTACCAGATCAACGCGGAGCCTGAAGCCGAGGAACCGGACGCGGTGCCGAGCCTGCGGCGGATGCGGCCGATGGTCGAGAACCTGATCTGGCACGGCACGTTCGACGGCCGTTTCGAGGACAGGGAACATGCCATCGGGGTCTTCGCCGAGCACAACGCCGAGGTCCGACGCAGCGTGCCCAGCGACCGCCTGCTCGTCTACCAGGTGGATCAGGGCTGGCCGCCGCTGTGCGACTACCTCGGGGTCGACGTCCCCGCCGAGCCGTTTCCGCATATCAACCAGGGTCAGTCGATACGTGAACTGGTGCAGACGGTGCTGGCCGGGGGACGGCTGCCCACACCGTCCGATCCGATGCGCTGAGCGAGCACGCCGTCCGAGCCGGACCCCGGCAAGCATGGCAAGAAGTGACCCCAGAGGCTCGTCGGGCTGAGCTGGTGGCCCAGCTGAGGGCGTCCGGCGAGCTCGATGACGGCTGGGGTGAGGCGTTCGTGCAGGTACCACGTCACCTGTTCATCCCGGACA
>JALYQB010000136.1 GCA_030856045.1 Actinomycetota bacterium | reverse complement strand
CCCGCGGTGACGTCTCCCGGCGTCTCCAGACGCTCGTAACCCACCGCACTGTGATCGGACCGCCAGGCGACATGGCCGGCGGCACTTCCCGCGTGGATGCCCACGGTGAAGAGCGTCTCGCCGATGATGACGACACGCGCCCTTCCGGCTCTTGGGTACCCAGTCCTGCATCTGGTGGCAGGTGACGTCGAAGCCGGCGAGGTCGTCGAGGTCACCTCCGGTCAGCCGATGGGTGAAGCTGACCTTGCGGGAATGGTCCTCGTGGATGGTTCCCGCACCCAGCATCTTGATCACGGCACCGGTCGCGCTCTGGTCGGCGAACCGGTGTGCCGCCGCTGTGCTGTTGCTGATCAAGGTCCGTGGCACCCGCAGCCCGCAGCCGGCCGCCACAGCGAGTTGGAGCGGTTTGTACACCGCGTCCGCAGACCGGCCGGGGTGGTTGGCCCAGCGCACCGGCAGGGACGCCAGCACGCCACCCAGGCCGATCTTGCCCTCGCGGTGTGCATGTACCCGCTCGGGGGTGGACATGCCCACCGGGAGACCGAATGTCGCGGGGCTGCGATGCCAGATTGAGCGGATGTCCTCCAGTTCCACCCTGCCGGTGCGGGGTGCGCAGCCGACCGGTCCACCGTCCCTCGCGCAACTCCGCGTCGATGCTCAACCGCTGCGGAAACCAGCTGAGGTCGACCCGCAGGACGGGGACGCCGCCCGCCGTGAGGATCCCGGACGACGTGGTCCGCCGTGCGGTCGAAGTCCTGCGCCAGCACCAGGACGGTCACGGCTGGATCGTCTGGTCGGGGCAGTAGTCATTCCCGAAGTCCTCGGATGGACCCTCGTCGCCGTCGTTGTGCGTAATCGTGGACCACTCCATCGTCGGCGTCCGGTCGATCATGGGGATGTCGGGGCGGTCGGCGGTCACGGACATCTGCAGTGTGTGGGAGTAGCGAAAGTCCGACGCCCGCATCGTCGGCGCGGCTCGCCCGCCTGCGGGGCACTTGTCCCGACACCGAGACTTGCCCGACCTTGTACCGCACCGACCGCGGGACCGGCGTGGTTGCGGGCTACGTGGTCACCGATCCGGAGGCCCTGGCCACGCTCGACCTGCCGACGGGAGAGACCGCAGTAGAGGTTCCCCTCAGCTTGGAGGTGCCGGCGTGACGCTGCTCGACGTCGTCCAGCTGCGGCAGGTGCTCGACGGCGCCCGCAAGGACCTCCTTCGGTGGGAAACCCTGCCCGCGTACGAGGTGGCCTCCGATGGCACCGACTACCGCCGCTACCTCGACGGTGCCGCGGAGCCGAATCGGCAGCGGAAGCAGCCCTGGCTGGACACGCTGCGCGCCTGGGCTGACGGGGGTAGAACGCGGCGGCGGGTCATCCATGACCCGATCACCCCCTACGAGCGGTACTCCTCCGAGTGGGGCTACGCGCTCAACACCCGGGCCGGCGAGATCATCCGGGTGATCGACCTCGCGGAGGTCCAGCTACCGCCAGAGCTCTCCGCCGTGATGGGCATGGACTTCTGGCTCGTTGACGGTCGCGATGCCGTCGCCATGGACTACGCGCCCGATGGGCAGTTCCGCGGCGCGCAGACCGTCGATCCGACGCACACCCCCTCGTACCTCACGATCGCGGAGGTGGCATGGCATGTGGGCCGCGATTTCGACAGCTGGTGGGCATTATCCCGATATCGGGATAAGGCGCATTACCCCGACCCGCGGATTATGCCGACGTCGGGCCTGAAGTCGCTGGTGGTGGCGGTGCCGGCGGTGACGAAGTCGGCATAACCACGGGCCCTCCGGGACGGCGAGCAGGCGGTCGGGTGCACGGCAATCGCTCCGGTGGGTGTTCGGGGACGCGACGCGGACCAGGTCCCGCTCTTCGCGCGCGAGGTAGGCGTTGCAGGTAGATCTGGGTGGCTGGTCCTCGACGGCCCCGTGGCCCGTCGCCGTCGCCGCATCCTCCGAGACCGCGACTGACGGAGGAGGTCTCGCCTCGCGCAGCCCGGATTATGCCGACCCGGTCACCCTCTGTCGCCCTGCTGACCAGGGAAAACGGCGGTCGCCCTCTGCTTGGTCGGCATAACCCGCAGGTCGGGGTAATGCGCCCAGCACCAGAGGCTCTCGACCCCGTCGATGCGCCCGAGTGACTGGTAGACGGTGTAGAAGTCCGAGGACAGCAGCAGCGCCCGACCCTCGGGCAGGGTGTTGGTGGTGGTGTCGATGCCCAGCTGTTCGGCGAGCACCGCCAGCGAGCGGGACTGGGCGATACGGAACACCGTGGTGTCCGGGCCGAGGAACACCCAGCACCACCAACGGTGGCTGTCCTTACCCTGCACCGCGGCGAACACGCTCCAGCTCGTCTCGTCGACATGCAGGTGCGCCGCGGCCGAGTTGCGCTGGCTGATCGCCTCAGCCAGCGGGCCCAGCAGGGCCGAGCACGCCGCGAATACCCCGGCCAGGGTGCCCTCGGCCAGGGCGAGCCCGTCGTGGGCCAGCGCGGCCA
>JALYQB010000120.1 GCA_030856045.1 Actinomycetota bacterium | reverse complement strand
TGATGGCTGCGATCGAGCTGGCCAAGATACGCGGATGGGCAGGTGACCTGCGCGGTCAGGAGCTGGCAGCGCGGCAGCTCGTGAGCGAGGCAGAGCGGGCGAGGGATCAACGAGGGCTCGCGGGGGCGCTGGGGACGTTGGGGCACGCGCTCTGTTGGCAGGGTTGTTTCGCCGACGCCGAAGCCGTGCTCCTGCGCAGTGCCGGGTTGGCTACCGCGGCAGCGCACGTCACGTGGATGTCTCGGAGTCTGGCGCTGCTCGCTGCGTCGGATGCCTGCCGGGGCCACATCGTCTCGGCTCGCACGCGGTGGGCGCAGGCCGCCGCGTCCAGCGAGCACCATGATCTGGTGATGCGAGGATGTGGCGGGTTCATCGCGCTGCTCGCCGGGGATCTGGCCATGGTGCAGGTGCATGCGGCAGCCACCCCTGCCGGGCCGGAGGGGGTCTTGGTGGCGATGGCGGCGGCGGAGAGCGGTCGCATCACGCAGGCCCGTGGGAGCCTCGACAGCATGGCACCCACCGACCAGCGTGGTGACCCGGATCTGTTCAGCCCGCTCCGGTGGTGGGCCGACGGCGTGGTGGCCTGGGCCGAGGGTCGGCTGAACCCGGCGACCGCAGTCCTCGGACGGGCGGCCGACGGCTACTCGACCTTGAACGCATCGGCTGTGGTGGGGTTCGTCCTGGCGGATCTGGCCGAGATCGCCGTGGCCGTCGGTGATACCGACACCGCGGTGTGGGCCGCGACACAGGCCGACGACAGCGCGCGCCTCACCGGTGCGCCCAGCCACCGGGCACTCGGGCAGTTCGCCGCGGCGTGGGCACTGATCGGACGCGGTCGGCACGCCGAGGCGGCCCAAACAGCGTTGCGGGCCGTCGAGGGGTTCGATTCCAGCGGATACCTGCTGCTGAGGGCGCGCGCCCGGGTCGTCTACGCCAGTGCAGCCCGGCGTAGTGACCGCAGCGCGGCCGCGGACGCGTTGCGTGAGGCGGTCGAGATATTCGACGGCTGCGGAGCTGTCCTTCGTCGTGACCAGGCTCGCGAGTCGCTCACACAGCTCGGGTCGGATGGGCAGCGTGCCCAGGCGGTGAGTGGGCTCACCTCGCTGACCACCCGGGAACGGCAGGTCGCCGAGCTGGCCGCGCGCGGCTACACCGCCCGGCAGATCGCCGACCGGATCTGTGTCGGTGTGCGCACCGTCGAGACCCACCTCGGACGCGTCTACGGCAAGCTCGGGGTCAGCCGCAAGCAGCACCTCGTGCACCGCGCCGCGGAGTTCGGGTTCACCGTAGGTACATAGTTCCTACGGATGGCCCGCGCTGCAGTCAGCGCCAACGCCAGCCGTGGTCGACCGGTCCTATGCCGCTTCCCAGCGTGAATCCTTTCTGGATCGCTCCGGTCACGTATGCTTTGGCGGCCTCCACCGCGTTCGGCATGGTGTAGCCGCGAGCCAGGTAGGCCGCGATAGCGCTCGATGTCGTGCAGCCGGTGCCGTGAGTGTGTCGACCTTCCACCCGAGGCGCGGTGAACCGGTACTCACGCTGCCCGTCGAAGAGCAGGTCGACCGCGTCCCCGTCCAGGTGGCCACCCTTGATCAGTACCCAGCATGGACCGAGTTCGGCCATCGCCGCAGCCGCCTTGCCGAGGTGGGCCTCGCTGTGCACCGCCACCCCGGTGAGCTGAGTCACCTCGTACAGATTCGGCGTGACCAGCGTGGCCAGCGGCAGCAGCCGCTCCCTCAGCGTGGTCACCGCGTCGGCGGCCAGCAGTGTGTCGCCGTGTTTGGATACCCCGACCGGGTCGACCACTACCGGCACGTCCGCGTCGATCACCAGCTCGGCGATCAGGTCGGCGACCGTGGTCACGAGCGCCGACGAGGAGAGCATACCGGTCTTGACCGCCTGAACTCCGATGTCGTCGACCACGCTGGTGAACTGTGCCCGGACTGCCTCGACCGGTAGCTCCCAGGCGCCCTGCACGCCGATCGAGTTCTGTGCGGTGACCGCGGTGATCACACTCATGCCGTGGACGCCGAGCGCGAGCATCGTCTTCAGGTCGGCCTGTATGCCGGCGCCGCCGCCGGAGTCGGAACCGGCGATGGCGAGCACACGTGGTGGCGTCGTGGTCATGGTCCCAGCCTAGTCCGCACGATGATCACACAACTTCCCCCGAGACGGTCAGTCCGGTGCGACGATGACCGTTCTGTCGTGCCTCGAGCTCCTCGAGGGCGGCCGCGAACTGCGCTAGGCCGATCTCTGCGGCAGGCATCGAGACGTAGCTGACATCGCTGACGGCAGGCAGACCTCGGATCAGATAAGCGTAAGTGTGGCTTTCTTCGAGTAACAGTATCAGTGGTTTCCCGAACGCCGTTGCCCAGCCGATCTCGATATGGGTACCCGGCGATGCGGGGGAGCCGGGAAAGGCAACGAACAGGTCACAGTCTCGAATCTGTTCGTAGTCTAGCCGGGTACATTCTTCCGGACTGAAGAAGTCAGCTCCCCAGGATTCACGCTGGTGTGCATTGTGTACTGTGTAGCCGCAGGTCTCCAAGTGGCTGATGAGCGCTTCGTAGCGTTGCCGGTCGAAAGGGCGCATCACTCCCGTGGCCGGATCGATGATCGCTTTGAAGGGGCCGGCGAGGAACACTGTCCGGTCGGGTTGCCGAATGATCATTTCTCTCCCACGACAACGAAAAACGGTGGTTGGTTGCTTTCATTATGCCACGGTCTCGCCGCGCCGGCGTCGTCCACATCCGTCGGGTGAACGAGCACCGGCTCGTGCATGTCGATCGATCCGAACCCGGCGTCGACCAGGATCTCGCGGTAGACCTCTTTGGGCCAGTGGTAGTCCAGGAGCATCAGCTCGCTGCCGTCGGGACGACGGAGTAGTACCCGACGCTGTTCACCCTGCGCATAATGACGGCCTGGATCGCCGCTACGGAAGGTGGTGAACTCGACTCCGGTGGTGTCGGGGTTGGTGTCGAGTACGGCATATCGACCGCCGGGGCGCAGTACCCGGTAAACCTCACGCGCAATGGTGTGGATAACATCGAGAGATCCTATGTTGATGAACACGTAGCAAGACATGGCGGCGTCGATCACGCCATCGGAGAGGAAGGGCATCTCGGCGTTTCTCACAAGTCGATAGTCGATGCGCGGATCGGCTCGGTAGTCGGCGGCGATCGTCAGCATCACGGGTGAGGCGTCGACCGCGAAGACCTGTTCTTCGTAGCGGGTGACGATTCGTTCGGCGACTTTGCCCGGACCGCAGCCGAAGTCGAGTACCATCCGCACGTCGGGGTCGCCGAGCCGTAGAGCGCGGAACACGCATGGGTAACCCAGCGTGCGTTCCGGCAGGTCGTCATAGGCCTCGAACCCTATGGCGACCTGCGGTGTATCCCATCGAGTGCTCATCGACGTGCCTCCTGATCGGTGCCCCACCGGTGGGCGACGAAAAAGCGGTAGGCAGGTTCGAGTGCGGCGAGTAGGTCGGCGGTCAGTGGCTCACCCTGCCGGACTCGGCGGTAGGTCTCGAACAGCATCGCGACCTGCGCCCAATACGGGGGAAGGTCGAGGTGGTCGGGGTCGACGGGAAGCCGGCGGCGGTTATGGCGCAGTTGTTCTTCTATCTCCAGCAGGGCTGCCACCGCCGGCCAGTTGTCACCGCGTGGCATGGCGGGCAGGCAGTACGGTGCGGGACCGGCACCGGCGGGATCTGCGAGCACGGCCGCGACCCGCGCGTCATCGGTTCGGTAGACATGCAGTGAGCCGGCCACGTGGGTGTAACCGCCGAGTCCGGCCCCGAGTTCGCTGGCGAGAAACTCCTGAAGCAGTGTGAAAGAGAACACGTCACTCGTCATACCGCGGTAGGCGTCATTGGCGCGCATGTAGCCCAGTGCATGCAGCGCCCCCTCCCTGAGGAAGAACTGGAGGCCGAGGGTGCAGGAGACGTCGATGTTGTCAGGGACCAGAAGTTCATCCGAATCGAAGATCTGCACAACGGCGCGTTTGCTGTCCGGGTCGTCGGTGAGCAGGTTGATGACCGCGCCGTATTGCCGGTGCTGGTGTGTCCGGCCGAACATCTTCGGACCATATGCGGTGCCCGTGAGGCGGCGGCCGTCCATCGAGTAGCGTCGCATACTCGGTGCGTAGTACCCGATGAAGTCGAGATCGTCTCGGCCGGCCAGGTACCACAGTGCCTCTGCGAAGTTGAAGACGATGTTCGTGCGGCGGCGGGGGACGAAAGGCACTCGTTGGCGTGGATCGTGCAGCTGGAACTGGGCGGCTAACCGCTCTCGGCTGTGATGACCACGAGGAGCGTTGATGAACATGGGTTTCTGGAACACAAGACGGAGCTGGTCGATGTACGCTTGATGGAAATCTGGGTAGTGTGCGGCGGAGCCATTCTCCGCCGCGCT
>JALYQB010000117.1 GCA_030856045.1 Actinomycetota bacterium | reverse complement strand
CCGCGAGGAATGGCTCGCCGCCCGCAGGGAGCTGCTGGTCAAGGAGAAGGCGGCGACCAGGGCGCGGGACGCGCTGAGCACCGAACGCCGCGAGCTGCCGATGGTCCGGATCGAGAAGGAGTACGTCTTCGACACCCCGGACGGCAAGCGCACCCTGCTCGACCTGTTCGACGGGCGGCACCAGTTGATCGTCTACCACTTCATGTTCGATCCGAGCTGGGACGAGGGTTGCCCGAGCTGCTCGCTGCTGGTGGACAACATCGGCCACCTGTCCCACCTGCACGCCCGCAACACCTCGCTGACCATCGTCTCCCGCGCGCCGCTGGCGAAGCTCGAGGCGTACCGGGAGCGGATGGGCTGGACGGTGCCGTGGGTCTCCTCGCACGGCAGCGACTTCAACTACGACTTCCACGCCACCATCGACCCTGCGGTCGCGCCGGCCGAGTACAACTTCGCGCCGGTGGAGAGTTCGGCGGCCGGGGAGGTGCCGGGGACCAGCGTCTTCCTGCGGGACGGCTCGGAGGTGTTCCACACCTACTCCAGCTACGCCCGGGGCGGGGACGTCCAGCTCGGTACCTACACCTACCTGGACCTCACCCCGCTCGGCAGGCAGGAGGACTGGGAGCAGCCTGCCGGTCGCAGCGACGGCCCGTTCATGTCGTGGGTCCGCCGCCACGACGAGTACGACGCATAGGGGCCTTCCGACTTCACTGCTGGCAGAGCACTGTGCGGGGTTCGAGGAGCCGCTGTCCGCGCTCGTCGATCCCCGAGGCTGCGCCATCTTGCCCGCGATTCCGACTGTGTACGGGCTGCACCATCGCGAGGACGGCTGGGTTTCGCCCTGCCCGGCGGGCAGGCTTGGATCGTGCCGAGCCGCAGGGACGGAGGCGGTGTGATCCACACCAGCCTGGACCTGGTCGAGCGCCGGTGGACGCCGTCGAGAGATGTTCAGCTGGTCTGTCATCCTGGCACCATAGGTGGGGCGGTAGCGGCCGATTGCCCGGGTGCAGGTGTCCCGCAACGATCGTCCCGCCCGAGGGCCGGCGTCGGCGTTCCGCTTGGAGGTGGTGCATGAGCGACGACTCTCTCGACGAGTTCCGGAAGGCCCCGACGGAATGGGCGCTCGAGCAGGAGCTGGAGGTCGCAGCAGAGGTCTACGGTCCCGAGCCGAAGGGCCTTGGCACGTCGCCGTCCGAGTTGAGCGACGAGGAGCTCCTTGAGCGATACCGGTCCCTTCTGGGGTTCAATCTGACATGGGAGTAGCCGTCGCGACCGTCAGACCACCCCCGACGTTGCCGCGTAGGTCGCCGGCGACTCCCAGCAGGGCATGCCCTTTGGCCGCCTACCTCTACCACCAGGCCGCCGCCCACGGCCACGACGCGGCACGCGGCTAGCTAGGAACACTTCGCCGCTGGTCAGCTGGGGCGCACCTGGCGCGCGCTTATTCAAGGCGGCCATCGACTCGCTAATTTGCATATCGGCTACGAGAGTGTCGAGCCTTACCCGCTTCATGAGGTGACCAAGGCCGGCACTGGGGCCGCGGGGGACTTTTATCGTGTGCAGAAGATGGCGTTTTGCAAGACTGGTAGGGCGCCAGACACGTCTACGATCATCTATAACAGCAACATAACCCTCACCGGCATCCCTGCCGAAGCCTACGAGTACACGCTGGGTTCACGATCTGCTATTGAGTGGATCACGGAGCGGTATCAGGTCAAGGCGGACAAAGCAAGCGGCATTGTTAATGCCCCAATGACTGGGCGATCGAAACCGGAGGACCCCGCTACATCCTTGATCTACTCAAGCGCGTCGTCACCGTCAGCGTGGAGACCATGAAAATCATCGAAAACCTCCCTAGTCTGAAGCTCATCAGCCAGCCCTGAACAGCGAAACATGATTCGTGTAAAGACTCACCTTGAGCGGGAGCCTCACCAGGGGCGGAGGAGCTAGTGCGGCTACACCGGCGCCACCAAGTAGACGAACACAGCCGGTGCTCCGTCTGTCCGACAGCGTCCCCCGGACATGGTGGTGTCCCTGGCTGCGTCGCTCCACCTGCACTGTGCACAACATGCTGGGGTTCTACCTGTGCCATCACGACCGGTTCGTACGCGCAGTCCTCACCGTTTAGGACGTCATCCATCGTCTGCCTAATTCCCGTATTTCGGAAAGATCGGTCCACCCTGTCGGTCGGACCGGAACAGTGCCTAACGTGTTGACTGTGCCATGGTCACCTAGTCGCTGCCCGCTGAGCACATACGCCACTGAATCTCCCCGTCGCCACCGTATGGTGAACCCGTCTTGACGGTGCCGGTCAAAGAAAACCCAGCCGACCACCGGGGTTTTCGGGGCGGCTCCGCCGCTTCTGGTCATATGGCGTCGCTTTCGATGACGACGGGAGTGCTCAGGGCTCGGTTGCGGATCGCTTGGGCCATGTCGGCAAGCTGGGCGCTGAAGGCGAGCTGTTCTTCGCGTGAGAGGTCGTTTTCTATCACTCCCGCACAGAACTCACCGCACGCGTCTGTGAGGCGCTTCAAAGTGAATAAAAGCCGGCGGTCCTCGTCGGTCATCAGATGCCTTTTCCTGGCTGTCGTAGAAAGGAATTTAATGCCGCCTGTACGGTGCAGGTGGATCGTTTCGGTGGCCATGGAACCACCAGCGGCGCGGCCAACAGACCGTGCATCGGCCGTGTGTATCGAGTCGGTGTCGCTGATGTAGATGCACCAAGGCGCCTATTGATCGCACCAGACGTTCGGCCACGTCCCGGTCTGCAACCACTTCACCGGCCAGCACCGTGTCCAGCAGCTCGACGAGTTCCTGACCATGCACCTCATGCAGCGTCGCGGACACCGACAGACTCACCCCTACCCGCGACACATCGGCCCCCTTCGCGGCAGTGGGTGCTTGGCTGGCTCACCCACAGCCAGACGAGGGTGCCAGCGGCGACCCTGTACACAGGTGAGGACTTCGGGGCAGCATCGCCAGGCCCGACCAAGCTTCGGGGGTAGCTCACAGTGCCGCCGCGTTATGCTCGGCCAACGCACCAGTCCACACGGCTACGCACGCCCGCACCGACCCGCACACGCTGCACCGATTCGATGGATGACTGGATGATCTTGTCCGTTGTGAAAGCATGCGAGTATCTGACCCTGCGACTGAGCATGAGAGAAGGAAGGTTGGTCGGTGGTTTAGGTGTATGGGACCGGAAACTTGGCTCTGTGAGGCTCGGGAGATGACGAAACGTGCAGCCAACAGGGGGTGTCGCAGTGCGCACTAATAGGATGCTGGCTGAGTGTCTTGCCGAGACTGGTTTAACGCAGGCCGGGCTTGCTGATGCCGTCAACGCTGTGGTGGAAGACCTCACCGGCATACCAGGACGTGCTAGTGATCGCTGGGTGAGGATGCTGGTAAATGGTTCGATCCGCTGGCCTCGCCATCACTATCGGCAAGCCCTCGAAATCGTATTGCAAGCTCCGATAGACGAGCTAGGCTTTCGATGCCCGATGGATGCGGTATCGGCCGGTCATGTCACGCCACAGGCCACAGTATATCAGACTCGGCTCAGTAGCGCCGATGTAGTGAGGTTACGGGAACCGCTCGATCACCTGGTGGCAAGTGCTGATAGTTGCGGAGCGGCAATGCTAGCCCCACAGGCCGCGCGGCACGCCTCTGTCTGCCAAGATATGTTACGAAGTGCCGTGGTGTCGGAGCGTATCGAGCGCGCCATGTACGTTCTCATTGGTGACTACCTAGCGGCCGCTGGCTGGTTTGCGCTAGACAGCGGCGATCTGCTATCAGCCCAGCGCTATTTAGATGCCGGGTTGCGTGCCGCTGGTATTGCGCGCGAAGGCTCCTTGCAGGCGTATGTGTGGAGCGTGACCGAAAAATGCGCGCGAATTCGCGGCGATTATGGTCACGCACTAGCTGTCGCTCGAACGGGTCTTGCGTCAACGACGGCTCGCCGTGATTCGCGTGTGCGTGGGACATTCCATGCGCTCGCTGCGATGAACTTATCTCGACGAGGCGAAGCCGGACAGGCCCAGCGTTCCCTGGGCCGTGCTTTTGACGCCCTAGGCAGCGTTACCACCGCTGAGCCAGCCGAGCGCTGGTCATTTGCTAACCCCGGTTTTGTCGTCGCGAGTGGCGCGTCGGTATCGCTGGCTCTTGGCCAGCTACAGCAAGCCGAGCGCTACGGTCAGCAAGCCCTGGAGGCAACCCGAACCAATCAGACACGCAACTATGCCATGCGCCGACTATCTCTTGCCCGCATCTACCTGGAGATGTGCGAACTAGATGCAGCGTGCGCCCACGCCAGCTCTGTACTCGCCTTAGCGCAACAGATACACTCTGTTCACCTTGCCAACCGGCTAGAGCATATGCACAAGCTACTCGACAAATGGCATGCCGCCTCGGTGGTACGCGACTGGAACGCCCAATACAACCAATGCGCCTGGCGGGCAAAGCCGACGACATCATGACGAAAGCAAAACCCGACTTGGAACTACGCCACTACGCGGGCTACGAATTCAGTGCGATCCAAAACATTGCCATCGGCCTCTACCGTGAAGCATTCAGGCACGAAATCGATAAACCGTTTTGGTCAGTGGAACGGTACAGTCAACGAATTCAACGCCACGCCGCTATGTCCGGGTTCAGCGCTGTTGTCGCCTACACCAACGGCGAACCCATAGGTTTCGCCTACGGAATCACCCTGCCCGCTACAACACGCTGGTGGGCAACCATCCAACCACCACTGACCGATCCCACGTTCACCCGTGAAGACGGACACCGGACCTTCGCGCTCTTCGAGGTCGTCGTCGCCCCCGAGCATCAGGGCCACGGCATCGGTCGACGTATCCACGACGAACTACTCGCCAAACGTAGCGAGCAACGCGTCACCATCGCCACTCACCACGGCAACACCTACGCCCGCAACACCTACACCAGGTGGGGGTACCGCCACATCGGCACCCGACAACCAACACCACCGGCCCCACTACTCGACGTCTTCCTACGCACGAGAATCTAACGGGATAAGCCTCGCAGTCCCGCAAGGCGGTAGCGTTTCCAACATCTCGCAGACGAAGCGGGGGGCTCGGGCTCGTATATGGATGGGTAACTCACGGTTAAGTGTAGAAAGAGTTCAAAGGCGGGCCTGCTCGAATCAGGTCCTGGGTAGTTCACAGTAACCAACAACCTTCCCTAGGGTGAAGCCTGCGCCGCAATGAGTCAGGCTGCTTCCGTCGCGGTGATCAACCCTTCCTCCACTGCTTCGTCGAGGCTGTCTTGGGCTTGCTGTCGGATGTCGTCGTCTGCGTCGTTGAGTAGTTGACGGATGATGTCTTTAGCGCGATCTTGCCGTGCCGCAAGAAAATATTTGACGTAGATCGCGGCGACATCGCGGTCATCTGTGATATCGCTGTTGGCTAGTGCCTGGACGATATCGGCCGCCCGATCAGGGTCGAATTGGGTTATACCGCGTAGCTGGTCATCAAATTTGTCCAACACTGTCGTGTCATCGCCGATGGTGCGCCGTAGTTGCAGGAACTTCTCGGCCTGGCCTGAAATGTGCGGCATGGACCTTCCCACTCTCCTGGCGAAACTGGGCATCTCAGTGTAGCTATCGACACTATGGTGTTGGCAAGAAACCGGCTTGGCTTGTGAAGAGCCCCAACCCTTCGGTACCGGGTTGGCTACGTGCCCGCTTAGCAGGACAAAGTTTCCACACATCGGTTGTGAGGCCAGGGTTGTTCGCATAGTTGTGGTATGGAATTGCGGACTACCGGTTACGATTCACCCGTGATAACGCATACACGATACATAGTTAATGTCGCCGCGTTTCCGAATCGCGGCGAGAGGCGGTCGCGACTTTCGGGCTGTAGGGGAGGACGACGACGTGCGCGAAGAATGCGCGCATCCCGGCCATCCGCTGCGGTCCCCCGTGGCGGACCAGGGTCCACCTGGTCAGCTCACCCACGGTGACGAACGTGATCGCGAGGGATCGGCGAGTGAGCTGACGGTTGAGGGAGGTGGGTACTCGCTCGCGCAGGATCGCCGATGCAACGTCGGTGTCGAGGACGACGAAGCTCACGCGACGTCGGACCTGCGGGAGGCGTAGAGGTCGGAGAGGAACTCCTCGTACTCCTCGTCGGACTCCCACAGGTCGGGTTGCGCAAGCTCGTCGAGCGAGGCAACCGCCTTCACGCCCTGCCGACGCGCGAGTTCCTCGATCGGTAGGTCGTCCTCGGCTGGCCACTGCACCGGCTGCTCATCGGCCGTGCTCATCTGAACCACCTCCGTTCTGACACACCATCGTGCCACCTCACAGCGTCGCGTGGAGTCAGCTTCACCTACTCAATCGGCAGGGGTGCTCCGGCTCTGACCCTCCCCGGCGCTCGGCTGCTCGGGCGCGGAGGTACCGCGGCCGGTCCGAGCGGGAGTTGATCGATCCGTGCACGACCTGGGCGAGGCGGTGACCGAGGCGGTGTGGCTGGAGCCCCTATCCCGAGGAGATGCTCGGTGAGGCCACGGCGGACCCGGAGGCTCGTTACGAGCTGCGCGAGAGCGTGGAGCTGGCCTTCGTCGCGGCCCTGCAGTATCTGCCGGCGACGAAGCGAAGCGCACCGTGTTGATCCTGCGCGAAGTGCTGGCCTTCTCAGCCGCCGAGGTCGCGACCCAGCTCGACACGACGGTCGCGTCGGTCAACAGCGCGCTGCAGCGTGCCCGCAAGAGCCTCGACCAGCGGATTCCCGAGGAGAGCCAGCAGGCGGCACTGCGTGCGCTCGGGGTGGACGGTCATCGCGAACTGGTGGACGCCTTCGTGGCCGCGTGGGAGCGCGCGGACGTCCCCGCGATCCTCGGCATGCTCATCGAGGACACCCGGCTCACGATGCCGCCGTTGCCGGCGTGGTTCCACGGTCTGGACGACATCGGCCGCTTCATGACCGAGCGCATGTTCGAGACACCGTGGCGCCTGGTTCCCCGGTGGGCGAGCGGGCAGCTGGCGTTCGCCTGCTACCAGGGGGTTACCGACGGCACGGGCTTCCGGCTCGGTGCGTTGCAGGTGCTCACGCTGCGTGGCGGGCGGATCGTCGAGATGACCGGCTTCCTCGAGCCCGAGACCCACGTCCGGTTCGGGCTGCCGGAAGAACTCCCTGGCTAAACGGATTCTCGGTGGGGACCGATGAGTTCGCGGTTCACGCACCTACCTTGACCTCACCCCGCTCGGCCGGCAGGAGAACTGGGAGCAGCCTGCCGCTCGCAGCGACGGCCCATTCATGTCCTGGGCCCGCCGCCACGACGAGTACGACGCATAAGCCCTTCCGACTTACCGGAGCCACCACGACCGGGGCCCGGCAATGTCGGGCGGCTCATCAGTGCCCTGTCCAGGTCAGAACCTGCCGGCGACCTTCGTGAGGTAGCTGTTGACCTGGTGCCCCGGCGGGATTCGAACCTGCACCACCGCCGCCTCCGGAGACCGGTCACCCCGCGTGCCCGGCCCTTCCTGGGCGGGGAGCGATCTGATCTGTACGAGCTGGTCGACCCACTCGCCGAGGCGAGTGTTCTCGTCGGTCAGCTCGAAGGAGTTGTAGTCGGCGAAGACCATCAGTTCGGTGTGTGTGAGCTGGTCGGGATCGTGCGCTCCGTCCGGAAGGTCGTGGATCCCGGTGGGCGTTCGCCGGTTTCCGTGTCCCAGCGACTAGACTTGATCTCGTGGACGACGACGGTGTTGCCCGGCGCCTTCGCACCGCCCTCGACCTCTACGAGGTCGGTGAGCGGATGCAGCGGACCCGGCTGCGCAGGACCCGCCCTGACGCGAGCGCCGAGGAGATCGACGTCGAGATCCGTGCATGGCTGCGCCGACGAGCAGGGGCCGAACACGGCGACTTCCCCGGCCCGCCATCACGCCGGTTTGGATGAACGGTGTCGAAGCGGCGCTGCGAGGGATCGGCGCCGACCTCGATCGCCACGGCATCACCTGGGCGCTCGTCGGTGGGTTCGCGGTGTCTGCGCGGGCGGAACCCCGCTTCACCCGGGACGTCGATGTCGCGGTCGCGATCACCGACGACAAGGAAGCTGAGGCGCTCGTCCACGCGCTGACCTCCGATGGCTACCGGCTGCTGGCGGCAGTCGAGCAGGATGCCGTTGAGCGGCTCGCGACGGTTCGGCTTGCCCTGGCGTTCGATGAGGGTGTCGTGGTGGACGTGCTGTTCGCCAGCTCCGGGATCGAGGCGGAGATCGTTCACGCCGCCGAGGCGATCGAGATCGTGCCTGGGCTCACGGTTCCGGTTGCCCGGACGGGGCACCTTATCGCTGTCAAGTTGCTGGCCCGCGACGACGATTCGCGGCCGCAGGATCTCGCCGATCTCCGGGGGCTGCGCGCGGTTGCCACGCCCGCCGAGCTGGACCTCGCCCGTGACGCGGTCGAGCTGATCGTCGAGCGGGGTTTCCATCGCGACCGGGCCCTCGCCGCGGCGCTCGCACGGCTGT
>JALYQB010000108.1 GCA_030856045.1 Actinomycetota bacterium | reverse complement strand
GGCCTCGTCGTACCGGCCGCGCTCGACCAGGGTGATCACCAGCCAGGCCTGGGTGTAGCGGCGGGCCACCAGCACGGCGTGCTCGGCGGTGAGCTCGTCGGACAACCGCGCGTCGGCCTCCGCCTCGGCGAGCATGCCCTGCTGGTAACGCGCCTGCGCCCGCAGCACGCTGGCGGAGGCGAAGTCATAGATCGAGCCGCGCCTGCGGGCGCTGGCGATGACGGCGTCACACGCGGCCAGCACGGGCTCGAGACGGTCGGCCGCGATGAGGACCATGGTGGCGGGCAGCACGACGCCCGCGTCGGGCACCTCCCGCGCCACGGTGCGGGCCAGCGCCTCCTCGGCGAGCTCGGTCGCCCGCGTCGTGTCGCCGGGAACCTGCAGGGCATCCAGCGCCATGTCGGCGAGCAGGGTCGCACTGGCGCGGCTCGTCCGAGGCACGGCCGCCAGCAACTCTCGGGACCGATCCGCGGTCAGCGCACGCCGGGCGGGATCACGGCGAGCCAGCCCGACCGCCTCGGCTTCCAGCTCCAGCCGCAGCTCCGGGTTCGTCTCGCCGAGCGCGGTGATGGCGTCTTCGAGCACGCTCAGTGCGCGGCGGTAGTCAAGGGTGACCCGCAGCGAGCGGGCCATGTCGAGCGCGATCCGGGCCCGCGCCGAGGGATCCGCGGTTGCCGTGAATGCCTCCTCCAGCAGCGCCAGCCCGTCGGAGAAGGAGATCCGGATCAAGGCCGCACCGAGCTCGAAGAGCACCTCCGGTCGTGTCTGGACCTCGGGTGGTTCGTCCAGGGCGCGCCGCAGGTAGCTGACCGCGGCCTGCGGGACGCCCTTGGCCAGCGCGGTGCGGGCTGCGACGCGCAGCCGTTGCACCACCCACGGGTCGCCCAATGCCTCCGTGGGCAGCAGATGCGCTGCGACGAGTTCCGGTGCGGTGCTCTCCTCGGCGAGCAGCCCGGCGGCGCGGCGGTGCCCGCGGTGGCGCTCGGGCGCCGACATCCGTTCCGCGATCGCCTCCTCGATCAGCGGGTGCGCGAAGGCCAGCGGCCGGCCAGGGGCGAAAAGCTGGGCGGTGCTCAGCGCCTCGGCGGCCTCGGCGGCAACCACCGGATCGAGGTCGGCCAGGGCGGCGACGTGACGCAGCTGAGCATCCCGGCCCAACACCGCCACCGCTCGGGCCACCGCCCCCGCCTGCGGCGGTAGCTGCCGCAGCCGGGGCAGGACGAACGTCGCCACGATCGCAGGCGCCCGCTCGTGGATGGCGGCGACTCCGGCGCCGTCCGGTGTGACACCGGAGGACGCGATGGCGCGCACGAGGGCATCGAGCAGCAGTGGATTCCCACCGCTGGCCTCGTAGCAGGCGGCGCAGAAGGCGTCGTCGGTGGCCTCGCCGAGGGTCGTGCGCACCATCGCGGCGGAGCTCCGCCTGCCCAACGGCCGCGGCGCCAGCACCACGGTCACCGGCTCGTCCCGCAGTGCGTCGATCAACGAGGTGTCGACCGTGGGGTCCGGCGGCCGGGATGCGATCACGAGCCCGACCGGGAGATCAGCGATCCGGCGGGCCAGATACGCCAACGCCCGCAACGACGGGACGTCGGCCCAGTGCGCGTCGTCCACCACCAGCAGCAACGGTCGCTGCTCGGCGAGGTTGACGATCAGCCAGTACAGGCCGTGCAAGCTCGCCATCGAGGCGGTCTCAGCGCCGGTGTCCAGTCGCTCCAGCGTGATGATCGGGGTGGCCAGCCGCGCCGCCCCGGACAGCAGCCCATCCCGTTCGCTCGGGGTTACTGCGGTGATCGCCGGCTCGAACAGGCTGCGGACCACCCCGAAAGCGAATTCCCGTTCCAGCTCACTGGCCCGCGCCGCCAACACCCGCACACCGGCCACACCGGCGCGTTCCCGGGCCTCGTCGAGCAGCCGGGTCTTCCCGATCCCCGCAGGTCCCTCGATCCACACCACACCACCGCCACCAGCGGCCACCGCGGCCACCCGAACCGCGATGGCGGCCACCTCCGCGTCGCGCTCCAGCAACATGCGGCTACGTCCTCGTCCGCGGCATCGGACCCTCGGTGATGGGCGGTCCTGCGCCAACAATGCCACGCGACGGGCACACCGGGAGACAGCTCGCCGAGGACGTCGGCGATCTCGGCGCTGCGGCGGTGCACCGGGAGCAGGACGGGGTTGCCCGACGGCATTCATCGGTCTCCCCCTTCCCGGATTCGGATGACCCCAGGGTGCAGGGCGCGATCACGGCGTCGCCTCAGGGCCGGACCCCGAGGTTTGCCGCCGTGACGACGACTGCGGTATGCGCGCTCGCCCCGTGGCAAAACCTCGGGGTCCGGCACTGAGGCGAGCACACGCCACGCACGGCTTGGCTACTTCTACGCGCACCAGCGAGGACCCAAGGAGATTGCCGTGGCCATGACAACGACGCAGTACGACCCCGCAACGGCAACGTCGAGCGTCCTCGACCTGCTCTCGCGGGCCGGTGACGGCGACCCGACGGCCTGGGAGGAAATCGTGCGCCGGTACAGCAGGCTTGTCTTCTCGAAGGTGCGCTCATTCCGGCTGCAGGACGCCGATGCTCATGACGCGGTGCAGGCGACGTGGCTGCGGCTGGCCGAGAACTGGCGCAGTGTGCAGAACCCGGAGCACCTGGGCGGCTGGCTGGCCACCGTTGCCAGCCGTGAGTGCCTGCGCATCCTCCGCCAGGCCAAGCACGCCTCAGCTCCGACCGGCATGGTGGCAGACAACGTCGTCGATCCGTCCGCGGGCCCCGAGCAACACGTCATCGACGCCTACACCGCGCAGGTAGTGCGGAACCTCGTCGCCGAGCTGCCATCTCGCCGGCGGACCCTCA
This sequence comes from Actinomycetota bacterium, assembly GCA_030856045.1. Lineage (GTDB taxonomy): Bacteria > Actinomycetota > Actinomycetes > Mycobacteriales > Pseudonocardiaceae > JALYQB01. The sequence continues at coordinate 3,315 of JALYQB010000108.1, read as the reverse complement.
TACGGGCACTGTTCACCGAGAGCCGCCGCCCTTACACCGAAGTCGCCCGCGTCACCGGACTCCCGATCGGCAGCATCGGGCCGACTCGCGCGCGGGTTCTGGAGCAGCTCCGGCGGACGCTCGATGAGCGTGGCCTCGGACAGGCGGTCTGACTGTCAGCGCCACCCAGGAGGTTGCCGTGGCCATCGCCAGCCGGTTCCCCGACGTCGAGATCCCCGACCGGACGCTGCCGCAGTTCGTCCTCGACAGTGCCCTGCCCCGCGGCGAGCAGCCGGCCATCGTCGACGGGGCGGGCGGTGCGACGTTGACCTACGCGGAGCTGCACGAGGGGGTCGGGCGGGTCGCCGCGGGGTTGGCCGCCCGCGGACTGCGCCGCGGTGACGTCTTCGCGATCATGATGCCGAACCGGTGGGAGTTCGCCGTCGCCTACTACGGGGCGCTCACCGCCGGCGGCGTGGTCACCACGCTGCGCCCACCGGCCACCCTCGGGCAGGCGACAGCCCAGCTCGCCGCCACCTGCGCCCGGTTCCTCCTCACCATCCCGCCGTTGCTGCCGCTGGCCCGCGCCGCCGCGCAGACGGCCCGCGTGGAGCAGGTCTTCGTCGTGGCCGATCCCGCCGTGGACACCGCTGCGGACACCGTTGACTTCGCCGAACTGCTCGCCTCCGCCGACGTGGCACCGCCGATCCCGGTCGAGCCTGCGGGTGACCTCGCCGTGCTGCTCTGCTCCAGCGCCACGACCGGACCGCCCAGGGTGGCCCGGCTCACCCACCGCGCTGTGGTCGCCGCGGCGCGTCAGGTCGAGGTGCTGGCGCCGGTGTCACCGAGCGAGCGGCTGATCTGCCCGATCCCGTTCTGCCACCTCGCCGGTCAGACGCTGGGGATGAACCAGCCGCTGCGCGCCGGCGCCACCGTCGTGATCCCGCCGCGGTGCGATCTCGAGAGCTTCCTCGCGCTCATCCAGCAACACCGCGTCACGACTGCGTTGATCGATCCGCCGATCGCGCAGGCGTTCACCGCCCATCCCCTGGTGGATCGTTACGACCTGTCGTCGCTGGAGCGGATCCTGTGCACCGCGGCACCACTGTCGAGCCGGCGGCAGTCGGCGTGCGCACGACGGATGGGGCGGCTGGTCGGCCAGTGCTACGACGAGGCCGAGACCGGCGTGATCGTGGCGGTCTCACCGACCGCAGGCGCGGCAGCCCGGCCGGGCTCGGTCGGCATGCTGGTTCCCAACACCCAGGCCCGTGTCGTGGACCCCGACACCGGGATCGACGTCGGTGCGGGGGCGACCGGTGAGCTGTGGGTGCGCGGCCCGCAGCTCGATGGCGGGTGGCTGCGCACCGGTGACCTCGTGCGCATCGACGCCGACGGCTGGATCGTCATCGTCGACCGGCTCACGCGATGATCACCCGCTTCGTCGGGCGCCGCACCGAGCTGGCGGCGGCGCGGGCGCTGCTCCGCGACCATCGTGCGGGGGTGTCCCTGCTCGTCGTCTCGGGCGAACCGGGCATCGGCAAGAGCCGTTTCCTGGCCGAGGTCCGGTGTTCGGCCGAGGATCAGGGTTGGCGGGTGGCGGTCGGGCAGGCCACCGAGTCCGAGCGCGAGCTGCCGTTCGCGGTTTTCGCCGATGCGCTCACCCCCCTGGTCCTGGCCGAGCCGGCAGTGATCGACCGGCTGCCGGCACACCTGGCAGCGGGGCTCGCGGTCGTGTTACCCGCCGCTGGGGGCGCTCCCGACTCGTCGCTCGCCGGCAGGCGCCACCGGGCCTACGCCGCGGCGGCGGCGTTGCTCGAGCAGCTCGGCTCGGGGCGAGGCGTGGTGCTCATGCTCGACGACCTGCACTGGGCCGACCCGGGGACCGCCGAGCTGATCGATCACCTGATCCGCCATCCCCCCGCCGGTCCGGTGGTGCTGGTGACCGCCTACCGGCCGTACCAGATCCCCGGTCAGCTGGCCGCGGTACTCAGCCGGGCCGTCACGGCGGGAGCGGCCCTGGAGGTGCGGCTCGGGCCGCTGGCGCAGGCGGAGACCCGGGCGCTGCTGGATGACGGCGTCGCACCGACCGTCGCCCGACGGCTGCACGCCACCGCCGAGGGCAACCCGCTCTACCTGATCTCGCTCGCGCGAGCCGGCGTCACGGCGTGGCCGTCGCCGGCACAACTGCCCGCCGATGTCCGGGCCGCTCTGGGTGCCGAGGTGGAGGTGCTGCCCGCCGACGTGCGGACCGTGCTGGAAGCCGCTGCCGTATTCGGTGCGACGTTCGACCCGGAGCCGCTGCCTGCCGTCGTGGGCCTGCCCGCCGCCGCGGTGTGGGCGGCGGTCGACGAGCTGGTGGCCGCCGACCTGTTGCGGGTCGACCCGGAGTCGGGGCGTCTGCGGTTCCGCCATCCGCTGGTGCAGCACGTGGTGTACCAGGGCACCCCTGCCGGTTGGCGTCGCATGGCACACATCTGTGCGGTGCGAGCACTCACCGAGCGGGCGGCACCAGCCGATCTGCTGGCCCACCATCTGGCGCGGGCTGCGCCCAGGGGCGACGAGAGCGCGGTGCGGGTGCTGGTGCGGGCGGCGGCGGCCAGTCGATGGCAGGCGCCGGCCGCGGCGGCCCACTGGTACGCGGCGGCACTGCGTCTGCTCCCGGTGGACCGGCGGCATCCCGCTCGCCGCGGGCGGTTGCTGCTCGCCCAGGGGGAGTGCCTGCTGACGGCGGGTCGGCTCACCGATGCCGGGCGGGCGATCTCCGAAGCGCTGCCGCTGCTGGAGCACCGGTCCCGACGGATATGGCGGCGTGCATTGCGAGTGGCAGCCAGGGCCAGCCAGCTGGGTGGCCGGTGGGAGGCGGCTGCGGCACTGCTGCACCGGGCGAGCGGCGTGGCTGGGGCGGACGTGCGGCTGCAGCTGGCCATGGTCGAGCTGATGCGCGGTGACCTCGCGGCAGCCGGTGCACTCGCCCACCAGGTGCAGGGCTGCTCGAGCGGCGCCGCACTGGAGTTGGGGGCGTCCAGCGTGCTGGCCTTCGTGCACGCCATCTCCGGGGATGCGGCGGCGGCCGCCTGCGCAGCGGAGGCGGCGGGTAAGCAGCTCGACGCATCCTCCGACGCCGAGCTGGGCCCGCAGCTCCCGGCCGTGCTGTGGTTGATGTGGGCGAACGTGACGCTGGCCCGCTACCACCGGGCGTTACGCGACCAGGACCGCCTGCTGCAGCTAGCGGGCTCCAACGGCCAAGTGAGCAACGTGGTCCATGTGCTCATCGGGAAGGCCGAGACGCTGCGGCGGATCGGGCGACTCGCGGAAGCCAGGGAGTGCGCCGAGGAG
>JALYQB010000101.1 GCA_030856045.1 Actinomycetota bacterium | reverse complement strand
CCGCCGCGCCCAACGGGCCAGCGTCTCCCCCTCGTCCTCGGTCACAACCAACTCCGCCTTCGGGCGGCCCCTTGCTGCCATGCCCACATCATCCCAGGCAACCATGCTGACCAGCGGCAACACCGTGATCAGACATGGTCACCATTTGGTAACGAACTTAAGATGCAGGACACTAGGAGGGTGCTGAATAACCCATGTTTCGGCCCAAATCGGCGAAAAAAGCTGCAGGTCAGCGGCTTGCGGCAGGGCGCCGAACTGGGTTATTCAGCGCCCTCCTAGGAGTGGCCGGCCGATCGGGAGTTCCGGCTTGACCCGGCCATCCCGACCGTTGAGACGGCCAGGACGACGGGGATGGGGGACGGCTGGCTTCAGACTGGGATAGAGCTTTTGCCGACTGCCGGATGCTTATCGCTTATATCCCGCGCGGCGGGGAAGATAGTTCATCGGTCGCAACATCAGCTAGCATCGACGGGTACGTGTCCAATGGTCGGCGGTCCTTGTCATCTCCAAACCAACCCGACTCACGAACTTCAGCTGCTAATTCTTCAAATGTGGCTCGCTGCGCTCTATCACTTTTTTCGCGCAGCTCCTCAATGTAGGGAGCAAGGACATTCCACGCTCGGACTACCGCGCCGCCATACTGGTAATGAATAAACCGAGTTGGTAGCAACTGCATCTTTTGGAGGGCTGCCGCCTGTTCCCACATTCGCGCAGCGAGATCAGCAGCAGCGCGATCTTCCCGGGTCCACTCGGACAACGGTTTGTCCTTTAGGTCTTGAATCTGAGCCCTTGCTTCTAGGTGTCGGGGCTCTTCAAGGTAATTCATCATTGCGAAAACATTCGTGCCCTGCGCACTCCGCATAGAAGCCATTGTCTGCTTAGATAGCTCCCGTTGCTGAGCAAGGATGTTCTGTTGCGCCATTGATAATTGCCCCCGCATGATTCGAAGTTGATAGAAAAGGAATATTAGATTTGCAACCGCGGCGAGACTGGCGATCGCTTGGACCGCCGAAGCCCATTGAGATTGCACCTTGCACTCCTTCCCACCCTACCCCTCACGATCACAGACTATATCGCGGATACGTGGTCTCGCGTTACATCTGTTCAAGTAAGTTGAGTTGCTGGCAAGAGTACAGAAGGCTCTTCTGCTGTTTAAGCGGGTTACTTAGCGTGAGGACATGTAGACGGGCGTTGGGTTGGTGACGGTGGGTAGTTGAGGCTGTCACGGCCAGGCTGGAGACCAGCTCCGCGAAGACGCTGCGACGTGGCCAGCGAGGCGAGCACGTGGTCGTGGGAGCGGCCTGACGAACGTCGTCGGTGCTACGCATCGCGCTACAACCCGTCGCGAGCGCCCTACAATCCCAGCGTGGTCGCCGCCGTGGTGTTCGACGTGGGCGAGACTTTGCTGGACGATTCGCGGGAGTTCGGTGCGTGGGCGGACTGGATCGGCGTGCCGCGCCACACCTTCTCCGCGTTGCTCGGGGCGGTGACGGCGCTGGGTGAGGACAATGCCAGGGCGTTCGACTACCTGCGGCCGGGGTTCGACGTCGTGCGGGAACGTCGGTTGCGTGAGCTGGCCGGGCGCGGTGAGCAGATCGAGGACGGCGACCTGTATCCCGATGTGCGGCCCACGCTGGGGGCGCTGCGCGGGCAGGGACTGTGGGTAGGGATCGCGGGTAACCAGACCGCGCGTGCCGCGGAGCTGCTCCGTGCGTTGGAGCTGCCCGCGGATGCCGTGGCCACGTCCGGGGAGTGGGGGGTGGCCAAGCCTGATCACCGGTTCTTCGCCCGGGTCATCGAGATGGCGTCGTGCCGCGCGGAGGAGATCCTCTACGTGGGTGATCACCGGGATCACGACATCCTGCCGGCCAAGGCGGCCGGTCTGCGCGCTGCCTTGATCCGTCGTGGGCCGTGGGGGCACCTGTGGGCCGAAGATCCGGCCGTCGTTGACGCGGCGGACTGGCGGCTGACCTCGCTGGCGGAACTGCCCGAGATCATCGGGAGGTAGGCTGCGCTCGACGCGGACGGGGCACCCGCCGCTGCCGGGCTGAGAGCTGCACACGACCGTCGCCGCGATGGTACGGGCGATGTTGAGGCGTCGAATGGGGCAAGCGTGACCTCCCACGAACCTGGTGCCACGGCCAGGCGCGTCGCAGAGGTGCGTGCCCTGCGGCGGCTGACCCAGTCGCAGCTGGCGACCGCCGCAGCCGTTTCCCTCAGCCTGATTCGCAAGATCGAGCAGGGCTCTCGCCGAGCCACCCCCGACATGCTCGAGGCTATTGCCGCCGCCCTCGACGTCGAGCCCGGCGCATTGACCGGGGCGCCGGAGTACACCGAGAGCCGCGTACACGCTCTCGTTCCGGATCTGCGTCGGGCACTGGAGTCCTACGATATGCCTGACGACGGGCCGGTTCGGACACTGGCCGAGCTGCGCGGCGCGGTCTCGGACACGGTGGATTGGCGCCTGGCTTCGCAGTACACCCGGATCGCGCAGCATCTCCCCGCGCTGCTGGAGGAACTCTGCCGAGCTGTCCAGCTCCATCGCGGAGCCGATCAGCAGGAAGCCTTTCGACTGCTGGCCCTGGCGTACCGCGCCGCCGACGGAGTCGCCTACAAGCTCGGCTACCGGGACCTGTCGAGCCGGATCATCGAGCTGATGCGCTGGGCCGCCAGCGGGGCCGCCGACGAGCTGCTCGACGCGGCCGTGGCCTACGTACGCACGAGGTGTTCTTCGCCAACCACAACCTCCAGCACGGCCTGCGCGCGTTGGACTCCGCGGCCAGCCTCAGACCTCCGGAAGTTGAGCAGCGGCAGGCCGTTGACCAGCTACATCGCACAAGCGGAACTCTGCAAAAGTCGTTTAACTCGGCTGACTACCTGTCGCAGGTCAGTTCAACATGTAGGTCC
>JALYQB010000090.1 GCA_030856045.1 Actinomycetota bacterium | reverse complement strand
CTCCTGGAAAGCCTCATCGTCGTCGCGCACAACCCAACGCTAGTGCGCAACGCAATTCGGTCAGAGCGACACGCCGAACTCGCAGAACATTCACCCGATCGGATTAGTTATTACATTACGGCTGCTTGCCGTTCCGGACGCTCCTGTCCCACCCGTTCGACCTGTCGGTGCGCATCGCAAGTACGACCATCGACACCCTCACCGTACGCCGTGATACCACCGACGGTTCCGGTACCTTCTTCTTGCTCGCGCGTGACCCGGCGAAAGTAGTGGTAGGCGGCGGCCAGTACGGTGCCGTCCCGGCCGGCGAGTTCCAGCCGGCCAGCATCGCGCCCGACAGTATGATCGCCGATCTGGACCTATGGCGGAATATCGTGCGCGAGTACAGCGAAGAACTACTCGGGCAGCCCGAACATGACGGCAGCAGCGGACGGCCGCTGGACTACGAGTGCTGGCCTTTTTACCGCGCGATGCTACGGGCCCGCGAATCCGGACAAGTACGCGCGTACATGCTGGGTGTGGTGCTGCACGCGCTCAGCCTGAATCCGGCTATTATCACCGCCGTCGTCATCGACGATGTGGTCTTCGACGACCTCTTCCGTGATCTCGTCACAGTCAATGCCGAGGGCCAGGTCATCACCTCGCTCGACAACAACCAGTCTGTGCGAGGCCTGTCTTTTACGGAGATGACCGTACAGTGGTTCCTCCACAATGAACCGCTTGGCGGCATGAGCGCAGCCTGCATGGCATTGGCCTGGCGGCACCGGGAGAGCCTGATGCACTGTTACTGATGTGAGTCAACCGTCCTGCTTGAGCATCGGAAGCTGCTCGGTATCTGTCAAGTCAACTGAGACAGTTGATCTTGCTGGGTTGGCTGTTGCTGGACGGGTTGATTGATCCACGCCTGCTCGGGCAGGCGGGGTGGCGTGAACCGGTGGCTGAAACGCTCGGGGTCTCGGGCGTGGGCCCTGTCGAGGGTCACCCTGGCGCCGCGCGTGAACCTCGGACGCGGTCCCGAACTGGACCGATGCCGGGGTGTGCCGGCAGGTGCCATGGCAGCTGGATGTCTCCGGCCGACTGCCGGTCAGGAGGCCGAGGCGAACCAGCGGATGCTGCTCTTGCCAGCTACCGTTTCGCCAGCGTGCGGATGGCCGTAGCATAGTCTTCGGATGCTGATCACCCGCTGCAGGAGACGGATAGGACCGTGCATGATGGCGCAGATCACCCCCGCCGAGTACGTCCTCGGGGCCGGCGAAGTGGAACGGGCGCGGCTGATCGCGCAGTGCGAGATTCATCGCTCGGAGGCCGAACGGCTTGTCGACCGGATCGGCGTCGGCACCGGATGGCGCGCAATCGATATCGGGTGCGGTCCGCTCGGCGTGCTCGACATCCTGGCCGACCGCGTTGGCTCGACCGGCACCGTGACCGGCCTCGATCGGGAAACCCGGTTCCTGGAGATGGCCACCCGGTCGATCCGCGAACGGGGCCTCGACCGCGTCGCCCTCCGCACCGCAGACGCCACCGCCACCGGGTTGCCCGACGGGGCATTCGACCTGGTGCACGAGCGACTGGTGCTCATCAACGTGTCTCGCCCCCAGGACGTCGTCACCGAGATGGCCCGCCTGGCGACTCCCGGCGGGTGGGTGGCCGTACAGGACGTGGACTGGATCTCCTGGACCTGTCAGCCCGAGCACCCGAGCTGGCACCGGCTGGCCGCCGCTGTGGCCGCCGCCTGGGTGGGGGACGTCTTCGTCGGGCGTCGGCTGCCCGGGTTGCTCCGCGACGCCGGCCTTGTCGACGTGGCCGCGGACGCGCACATCCGGATCTGGTCACCCGGCGATCCTTACCAGAAGCTGCTGCTGCGCTTCGCCGAGATCTACCGGGCCCGCATCCTCGCCGGCGGCACTCTGACCGAGGCTGAGCTGGACGACTGTGTCCACCAGCTCGACGTACACCTCGACCGGGCGGACACCTTCACCCTCTACCCCACGTTCTTCCAGGCATGGGGACGGAAGCCATGACCCCACCAGAAACCGCCTCGGTGCAGCGCCTCGTCCACCGACTTCGGCGTATGGAATCCCCGCAGGGACGGGTCGCGGACCCAATCCACTTCGATGCGCATGCCCTCCGGGTCCACGAACCAGAGGCTGAGCTTGGGCCAAGGTCGGTGATGCCGCCGTCGCTGGCGCCGCAGCCCGGCGCGGACCCGCAGGGCCTGCACCGCGATGACCTGGTCGTTCTCGTCGTGGTGGTGCAGGAAGCCGAACCCGGTACGGGGCAGGTCCAAGGTCCGGTCGATGTCCTCGCTCATGGTGACCTGGTCGGGTGAGATCGTGGGTGGTGGCGGGCGCTGGGGTGAGCGATGGTGTCCGCCACCACCCGCGGACGGACGGGCTGCGGCGTTCGGGGGCAGCGCAGCCCGGCCGGGTCGTGGTGGCCTCGGGTGTTGCGGTGACGCCAGGTGCTGGTGTGGTCGGTGACCGCGCCGCTGGCGCAGTGGCAGGGGCCGGTCAGCCCGCCGGCGTCGCGGTGATCGACATGACAGCTCGTGCGACACTTCGCCCAGTTCCACTCCGGACTCCATGTGATCACCCGTTGTGGCCGAACCTCCCGGATTGCGCTCCGCCGCTGCTCGGCTTGCCGGATTCTGGGGCAGCGTCGCGATCGGTCCCGGGGTCGACGCCATCGGCGTCGCCATCGGTGAGGACGAGGTAGATGACCTCGACGCCTCAGCGGTTGTCGACCACGACCCGGCCATCGCGCAGCACCAACTGCACCGACCGCACCGCTGCGATGTCCGCGAGCGGATCCCCTTCGACGACGAGCAGATCGGCGGCGCGACCGGGTGAAATCGTGCCGATGTGGTCGGCTCGCATCGCGTCCGCGGCTGTGGACGTCGCGGCGACCTGGGCCGCGTGGGGACTCAGCCCCGCGTCGACCAGCAGCTCCAGCTCGCGGATCAATTCCGCGCCGGAGAAGACGCCCGGCACGGCGGTGTCGCTCCCAGCGACCACACCCGGCCGCCGGCATCGTGGAACTCACGCACCCGGTCCCGCAGGTCGCTGTGCACGTCGGCGGGAAGTGCCACCTCGGTGACGGCCAAGGTCGGGGCGAGCGTGATACCGCGCTCGATGATGGTCGTCATGACCCCGGCGGGCCAGCCGTCACCGGCACCGCGTGGCTCGAGGTGGTCCAGGCCGTCGACCCCCGCAGCGGGTACGTCGCGCAGGTCCTCGAAGGTCCCCCAGTTAGCAGCGGGTAGGCATCGGTCGCTGACCGGCTGGTGATGAGCAAGAGTCGGCTTCTCGTCGTGCTCGCGGTCGTGTTCGACAAGATGTTGTGGGCACGGTCACCGGCTGGATGAGTGTGGCAGCCACAGGTCGGTGGGCGCGGTGCGGCCGAGCGCCGGGGCGTGCTGTGTCCCTGGAGTCGGCAGGTCGAGCAGCGCGGCGATGACGTCGGCAGTCGTGCCCGCCTGGTGCCAGAGGACGGCCGCATGGTCGTCGTCGCGGCAGCGGGCGGCCAGTGCCTCGTCCTCGCCGTGGATCAGCACCGTTTCGATGTGCCCGGCGCGGATTCGCACGGCTTGCACCGCGATGACCTGGTCGTTCTCGTCGTGGTGGTGCAGGAAGCCGAACCCGGTACGGCGCAGGTCCAAGATCCGTTCGATGTCCTCGCTCATGTCGACGTGTCCGGGTGGGATCGCGGGTGGTGGCGGGCGCTGGGGTGAGCGATGGTGTCCGCCACCACCCGCGGACGGACGGACTGCGGCGTTCGGGGGCAGCGCAGCCCGGCCGGGTCGTGGTGGCCTCGGGTGTTGCGGTGACGCCAGGCGCCGGTGTGGTCGGTGACCGCGCCGCAGGCGCAGCGGCAGATGCCGGTCAGCACGCCAGTCTCGCGACCCACCGCGCAGACCGTCTACTCCTCCGGAGCACTCGCGGCCTTCCTCGTAGCGTCCTTCCTGAACCGGCACCCGAACATCACACCGGCACACGGCCTGAGGCGGGAGACGCGAGCAGCGTCAACACTGTCAACTTCGGCACATGGTTCGGCCGCTATGCGCCGTACTGGTAGGACAGTGAGGCACGCGGACGGAGCACAGAGGGCGAGCAGGCGGTTGACGCAACGCATGAACGAGGTTCTCGGCTCACTATTGACCGAGCTCGGCTGGTCCCCGCGTGCGCTCGCCCGGAAGATCAACCATGTGTTCGGTGCGGGCACGGTCGCCGAGACTGCTCCGTATCACTGGCGCGACTGCGGCCGTACCCCCCGACCGCCACTGCCGACGGTGACAGCGTGGGTGCTATCCAGGGAACTCGGCCGGCCGGTCACCGTCGCCGAACTCTGGCACGGTCGCGCTGCCCGTTCCCCGCTCGTCTTGCCCGCCGACGTCGACATGGGCTTGCCGTGGTCGCGTACCGGAACCATGAGACTGCTCGATGACTGGGTGCGGGCTGGCATGCTTGACCGGCGGCACTTCCTTGCCGTCTCTGGCCCCGCTGTGACCTCGATCACTGCTGGCTATCCCGCTGCGGAACCTGGCCGGTTGGCCGGCGCGCTCGATCGTGGCTGTGCCGACAACCCGCTGCTCGACCAGATCGAGCAGAGCATCCCGCTGCTCCAGCGACTCGACGACGCCCACGGCGGCGGCACTCACCTGGCCTACGTGGGGGCGCAGCTCCGCGCGGTCGCCCTGCTGGTGATCGAGGGTGGGCACGGGGGTGCCGTTGAGCTGCGGCTGTTCGCAGCCCTTGCCGAGCTTGCACAGCTGGCCGGGTGGATGGCGCTGGACGCCGGGAAGCACGGTCTGGCCCAGCGG
>JALYQB010000289.1 GCA_030856045.1 Actinomycetota bacterium | reverse complement strand
AGCCCCTTGCCGGGCAGCCACTCCAGGTTCCCGTGCTTGCCGAGGTGCACCACGGCGTGCGCACCGAACGACCGCTCGATCCACCGGTACGCGGCCAGGTACTGGTGCGACGGCGCGAGCTCGGGGTCGTGGTAGATCGCCACCGGATTCTCGCCGAACCCGCGCGGCGGCTGGATCATCAACAGCACGTTGCCGAACCGCAGCGCCGCGACGTAGATCGCGGCAGCGTCCCTCGAACCGTCCACGTACAGCGAGCCCGGCGGCGGCCCCCACGCCGCGACGACGGACTCCTGCAGCGCGGCCGGCAGCGCCGCGAACCATTCCGCGTACTCCGCCACCGGCACCCGGATCGCGGCGGCCGCCAGCTGCTCCGCGGTGAGCCACTCGACGTCGTGGCCGCCGGCGCCGATCAGCTCGTGGATCAGCGCGTCGCCCTCGAGGCCCTCGACATCGAGCCCGCCGAGGTCGTAACCCGCCTCGGCCAGCGCGCGGAACAGCACGACCGCCGACGCCGGGGTGTCCAGCCCCACGGCGTTGCCGACCCGTGCGTGCTTGGTCGGGTACGCCGAGAGCACCACGGCGAGCCTCTTCGCTGCGGACGGCACGTGCCGCAGCCGCGCCAGGGACACCGCGATGCCTGCCACCCGCGCCGCGCGCTCGGGGTCCGCGACATACACCGGGATGCCGTCCGGTCCGGGCTCCTTGAACGAGAACGGCACACTCACCAGCCGCCCGTCGAACTCCGGGATCGCCACCTGCATCGCGGCGTCCATCGGCGACAGCGCCGCGGCGGACGCCTCCCAGACCGCGCGCGAGGTGGTGAGGCACAACCCCTGCACGACGGGCACGTCGAGCCGGGCCAGCACCCCCGCGTCCCAGGACCCGTCCTCGGCATCGGACGCACCGCCCGCGGCGAGCACCGTGGTCACCACCGCGTCACACCCGGCCAACAGGTCGAGCACGACGCCGTGCTGCTCCCCGCGCAGCGAGCCGCAGAACACCGGGCGGGCGTTGGCGCCCACCGCGCGGAGGGCGTCGGCGAGCACGTCGACGAAGGCGGTGTTCCCCGCCAGGGCGTGGGCCCGATAGAACACGATGCCGACGGTCGGTCGCAACGGGTCGGGCGCAACGTCGCCGTGGATCCCGGCGGACGCCGTGGCCTGCGGCGGCGCGAAGCCCTCCCCGGTCAGCAGCACGGTGTCGGAGAGGAACGCGGCCAACTCACGGAGGTTCTCGGGACCCCCCGCGACGAGGTAGCGCAGCGCCTCGGCCGCGACGCCCGCCGGGACCGTCGAGACCGCCATGAGCTCCGCGTCCGGCACCGCCTCTCCCCCGAGGCAGACGACCGGGAGCCCGGAACCCAGCAGCGCGGCGAGCCCTTCCTCCCACGCCCGGCGCCCGCCGAGCAGCCGCACCACCACGAGGTCGGTGCCCTCGACGAGTACCGGCACCGCGGCGGGCTCGGCGCGCGCAGGGTTGGCGACGCGGTAGTCGGCGCCGGAGGAGCGGGCAGCGAGCAGATCGGTATCCGCGGTGGACAGCAGCAGCACGCGGGTCACTCCAGGCTCCTCACTCGGGGGCGGCGTACCCTCGCCCGGTGACCCTAACTCCGCCCCTGCTCCCCGGGACCTCAACGAATTGAACGGCGGCCGGTGGGCATGGCCACCGACCGCCGTCCAGGGTAGGGCTCGGCAGGTTGACCGTCGCCCAGGTCTGCAGTGCGGGTCCGTCACCTACACAGACGCACGGGGCACGCCGGGGTTGCTCGCGTAGCGTGCGGGTGTGCGGCACTTCGACCTCGTGATCATCGGGACCGGCTCCGGCAACACGATCCTGTCCCCCGAGTTCGACCGGTGGGAGGTGGCCGTGCTGGAGCAGGGGACGTTCGGCGGCACGTGCCTCAACGTCGGCTGCATCCCGACGAAGATGTACGTCTACGCCGCCGACGTGGCCGAGACCGTGCGCCGCGCGGCCGGATTCGGCATCGACGCGAGCGTCGACAAGATCCGGTGGACCGACATCCGGGACCGGGTGTTCGGCCGGATCGACCCCATCGCCGAGGGCGGGCGCCACTATCGCACCGAGGGCAGCCCGAACGTCACCGTCTATCCCGGGGCGGCACGGTTCACCGGCCCCCGCAAGATCGATACAGGTACCGGCGAGACGATCACCGCCGACCGGGTCGTCATCGCCGCGGGCTCGCGCCCGATGATCCCGGCCGAGGTCGCCGGGGCAGGCGTCCCGCTGCACACCAGCGACACGATCATGCGGATGACAGGACTGCCCGAGCGGCTCGTCATCCTCGGCGGCGGGTACATCGCCGCGGAGTTCGCCCACGTGTTCTCCGCGCTCGGCGTCGAGGTCTGCCTCGCCGCCCGGAGCGCGCCGCTGCTGCGCCACCTCGACGACACCCTGGCCGAGCGCTTCACCGCCGCCGTCGCGGACCGGTGGGAGCTGCACCTCGGCCGTCTGGTGCACCAGCTCGAGGGCGACGCGTCCGGGATCCGCGCGACGCTGGACGACGGCACCGTCCTCACCGGTGACGCGCTGCTCGTCGCGACGGGGCGCATCCCGAACAGCGACCGGCTGGACCTGCACGCGGCCGGGGTGAGCACCCACGCGGACGGCCGGATCGTCGTGGACCCGCAGCAGCGCACCCGTGCGGAGGGTGTCTACGCGCTGGGCGACATCTCCTCGGCGTATCAGCTCAAGCACGTCGCGAACCACGAGGCGCGGGTCGTCGCCCACAACCTCCTGCACCCCGAGGACCCGTGGCGTTCCGACTACCGCTTCGTGCCCGCCGCGGTGTTCACCGACCCGCAGATCGCGTCGGTCGGGCTCACCGAGTCCGACTGCCTCACGCGCGGGCTCGACGTCACCGTGAAGGTCCAGGAGTACGGCGACGTCGCCTACGGGTGGGCGATGGAGGACACCGTGGGGTTCTGCAAGGTGATCGCCGAGCGCGGCACGGGCAGGCTGCTCGGCGCCCACCTCATGGGTGCGCAGGCCGCGAGCCTGATCCAGCCGCTGGTGCAGGCGATGTCGTTCGGGCAGACCGCCGACGAGGTCGCCCGCGGCCAGTACTGGATCCATCCGGCGCTGCCCGAGGTCGTGGAGAACGCGCTGCTCGGACTCGACGGCTGACCGGCGTCAGGCGGGCGCGCCCGGTGGTACGAACGGGAGGCCGGGCGGGGCGCCCTGGTCGATCAGCGCGGTGAGGGCTGCGGTGTCGAGGTGGCGTTCCACGAGGTCGCCGAGCAGGTCGAGCTGCGTGGCACGGGCAGCGGCGAAGCTCGTGTCCGGTGCGGCACGGAAGCCGTCGCGCCCGGCGAGTGCCGCGGCCCGGGCCAGCAGCGCGCGGCGGAAGCCGTCGTTCTCGAACAGCCCGTGCCAGTGCGTCCCGAGGACCGCGCCGCCGTCTGCCCCCTCCCCCGTCCCGTCGAGAAGGGTGACGAGCGGCGCCACCGCGCTGCGGGTGACGCGGCCGTGGTGGATCTCGTAGCCGCTGACGGGTGCGCCGAGCGCGGTGCCGGTCGGGCGGCCGAGGTGCTTGGCCGCGTCGAAGGTCACCTCGACGTCGAGCAGCCCCAGCCCGGCCACCTCCCCCGCGCCCGACTCGACGTCGTCGTGCAGGCACCGGCCGAGCATCTGGAAGCCGCCGCAGATCCCGACCACGGGGCGCCCCGCGGCGGCGTGCGTGCGCACCGCGTCCGCGAGCCCGGTGCGGCGCAACCACGCCAAGTCATCCACAGTGGACTTCGACCCGGGAAGTACCACGAGGTCGGCGTCGGCGAGGCGCGACGGCTCGGTGACGTAGCGGACTGCGACGCCGGGCTCGCACGCGAGGGCGTCGACGTCGGTGCCGTTGGACACCCGTGGCAGGCGCACGGCGGCGACCCGGAGCCACTGGGTCCCGTGTGGCGCGGCGGCGCGCCCGACCACGCCGTCGGCGGTGTGGGACAGCGAGTCCTCGGCATCGATCCAGAGCTCGTCGCTCCACGGCAGCACACCGTAGGTGCGCCGCCCGGTGAGCGCCCGGAGCTGCTCCAGCCCGGGCGCCAACAGGTCCGGGTCGCCGCGGAACTTGTTGACGATGAACCCGGCTACGAGGGCCTGATCGGCCGGCTCGAGCAGCGCGAGGGTGCCGAACAGGTGGGCGAGCACCCCGCCGCGGTCGATGTCCCCGACGACGAGCACGGGCAGGCCTGCCGCGCGAGCCAGGCCGAGGTTGGCGATGTCGGTCTCGCGCAGGTTGATCTCGGTCGGCGACCCCGCGCCCTCGCAGACGACGACGTCGTGGCAGGCGCGCAGGCCGGTGAGGCTGTCCAGCACGACCTCGAGCAGCGCGGCCTTGCGGTGGCGGTAGGACATCGCGGACACCGAGCCGTCCACCCGGCCGAGCACCACGACCTGCGACGAGCGGTCACTGCCGGGCTTGAGGAGCACCGGGTTCAGCGCCACGGTCGGCTCGATGCCGGACGCGAGAGCCTGCAGCGCCTGCGCCCTGCCGATCTCCCCGCCGTCCTGGGTGACCACCGAGTTGTTGGACATGTTCTGCGCCTTGAACGGCGCGACCGAACACCCCTGGCGGGCGAGCCATCGGCAGATCCCCGCCACGAGCACGCTCTTCCCCGCGTCGGACGTCGTGCCCGCGACCAGCAGCGCCCCCCGCATCACAGTCCGGCGAGGCCGCGACAAGCATCCATGTCGTGGTCAGCGAGTCCTCGAAAACCGCGATAAGCATCCATGTCGCGGTCCTACAGCTGGGTGAGGATGTCCACGCCCGAGTCGGTGACCAGCAGGGTGTGCTCGAACTGCGCCGTGCGGCGCTTGTCCTTCGTGGTGACGGTCCAGTCGTCGTCCCAGATGTCGTAGTCGATCGCACCGAGGGTGATCATCGGCTCGACGGTGAACGTCATCCCGGGCTCGAGGACGGTCTCGACGCTCGGGGCGTCGTAGTGCAGCACGACAAGGCCGCTGTGAAACGCGCGGCCGATGCCGTGACCGGTGAAGTCCCGCACCACGCCGTAGCCGAAGCGCTTCGCGTAGGACTCGATCACCCGGCCCACGACGTTCAACAGGCGGCCGGGCTTCACCGCACGGATGCCGCGCATCATCGCCTCGTGGGTGCGCTCGACGAGCAGCCGGTCCTCCTCCGCGACGTCGCCCGCGAGGAAGGTGGCGTTGGTGTCGCCGTGCACGCCGCCGAGGAACGCCGTGACGTCGATGTTCACGATGTCGCCGTCCTCGATCACCGTCGAGTCCGGGATCCCGTGGCAGACGACCTCGTTCAACGACGTGCAGCACGACTTCGGGAAACCGCGGTACCCGAGCGTCGACGGGTAGGCGCCGGAGTCACAGAGGAATTCGTGCACGACCCGGTCGACCTCGTCGGTGGGCACGCCCGGCGCGACCGTCTTGCCGCCCTCGGCCAGCGCCTGCGCGGCCACCGTCCCGGCCACGCGCATCGCCTCGATGATCTCCGGAGGTTGTGTCCACGGGTCCGTGCTCGGGGTCGGCGCCGCCTTGCCCACGTACTCCGGACGCGGGATCACGGCCGGCACCGGCCGGACCGGGGTCTGGACGCCGGGGCGCAACGGAGCGCGCGTGGAGGTGGGAGCATGCATGCCCCCCACTGTAGGCGGCGGCTGCCGGCCGGGCTGCTCTACCGGCCGACGGTTCTACGCCTGCGGGCGGTGACGGCCACCGCGACGCGCCACCCGAGCAGCAGCACCCCGAGCGCCACCGCGGTCACCACGGCGAACGACAGCGGCAGCCGCCCGGTGAACGCCGCCCGCAGCGCGAGCCCGCCGACCACCGTCACCGGCCACACCACCAGGGCCGTCCGTACGGCCAGCGGGCGGCGCCACGCCCGCGCGATCACCCACCCCACACCCAGCGCCACGAGGAACGGCCCAGCGGTGCCCAGCAGGCCCAGCAGCGCTCCCGCCTCGGTATGGGTCCGCCGCCCCGCGGCCGCGAACACCAGCACCGCCACCACATCGGCCACCCCCGCGCGCCAGCTCATTCGCGGTCCACCGCTGTCGTTCATTCGCGGTCCACGCTGTCGTTCATTCGCGGTCCACCGCGGTGAGGAAGCGCACCGCGGTCTCCACGGCCGGGGCCGACGAGTCCGCGTCCACCACGAGCACTGCGAAGGCGACGTCGCCGCGGTAGCCGACGAACCAGCCGTGCGAGCCGGTCGAGCTGAACTGCGGGACGGTCTCGGCAACCAGCAGCGGGGCACCGTCGCGGTCGAGGACGGGCGCGAGATCGGGTCGCTCCTCACGCAGCGCGAGGGTCTGCTGCGCCGCCAGCTCGGGGTGGATCACGGACGGTGCCACCGCACCACCCACGTGTCCGCGGTCGGGACCAGCTGCATGGTCCCGTCGTAGCGCCACACCCCGCTGGTCCGCGAGCCGCCACGTCGCGGCGAACGGCACCGTGGCGACGTCGCCGTCCTCCCGTAGCTCGCCGGGCGTGAGCTCGACGGATTCCGGCGCGAGCTCAGAACAACCCGCCGTCAGAACAACACCGTGGCGAACGACCCCACTTGGGTGAACCCGACTCGCCGGTACACCGCGCGGGCGGGCGTGTTGAACGCGTTGACGTAGAGACTGGGTATCCGGCCCATCGCCCGCAGCCGTTCGACGACGGCGGCGGTGCCCGTGACACCCAGCCCCTCCCCCCGCCGGTCGGGGTGCACCCACACGCCCTGGATCTGCCCAGCGGTGCTCGACATCGCGCCGACCTCGGCCTTGAAGACCACCGCGCCCGCCTCGACGCGCGCGAACGCCCGTCCCGTCTCGATCAGCTCCCCGACCCGGACGCGGTAACCGACGCCGCCGTCGGGCAGCCGGGGATCCACTCCGACCTCCTCGGTGAACATGGCGATCGCGGCGGGCAGGTAACGGTCGAGCTCGTCGGACCGCACCGGGCGGACGAGGGGATCGGCAGCCACCCGGGGCGGGTCGTCCAGCGCCAGGAGCGGCTGGTCGGGACGAACCTCCCGGGCCGGACCCCACCGGCCCCGCAGCTCGGCCCACAGGTCGAGCACCTGTTCGGCCGGACCCACTATCGAGGAGCAGGACCGCCCGCGGCCGGCGGCGCGCTCCGCGAACGCCCGGATCGCGCTGCGCCCGCCCCGCAGCGGTACCAGGTTCGGGCCGGAGAAACACAGTCCCTCGAGCCGGCTGCCGAAACCCCACAGCTCGCCGCCGAGACGTGAGGGGTCCAGACCCGCCGACTCCACCCGCGCCGCGATCATGCACGCGGCTACCGGGTCGACCACCAGCGCCTCCCGGACCAGCCGCGCATCACGGTCGTCCAGCAGGCGGGCGCCCGCCAGCTTCAGCACGGGTCCAAGCCTGCCAGACCGAGCCCGGGAAATGCGCGAGGAGCTCAGCCGACGGACACGGTCGGCGCACCCTCGGGTGCGCCATCGCCCAGCTGCTCCGCCAGGCGTAACGCCTCCTCGATGAGGGTCTCGACGATCTGCGCCTCCGGCACGGTCTTGATGACCTCGCCCTTGACGAAGATCTGCCCCTTGCCGTTGCCGGAGGCCACCCCGAGATCCGCCTCCCGCGCCTCCCCCGGTCCGTTGACGACGCAGCCCATCACGGCGACCCGTAGCGGCACCTCCATGCCCTGCAGGCCCGCGGTCACCTCGTCGGCGAGCCGGTAGACGTCCACCTGGGCGCGACCGCACGACGGGCAGGACACGATCTCCAGCTTCCGCGGCCGCAGGTTGAGCGACTCGAGGATCTGCGCGCCCACCTTCACCTCCTCGACCGGCGGGGCCGAGAGGGAGACGCGGATCGTGTCGCCGATACCACGCGACAGCAGTGCGCCGAACGCCGTCGCGGACTTGATCGTGCCCTGGAACCCGGGGCCTGCCTCGGTGACGCCGAGGTGCAGCGGGTAGTCGCACTGCTCGGCGAGCTGCTCGTAGGCGCGCACCATCACCACCGGATCGTGGTGCTTCACCGAGATCTTGATGTCGTGGAAGTCGTGCTCGGCGAACAGGCCCGCCTCCCACAGCGCCGACTCGACGAGCGCCGCGGGCGTGGCCTTGCCGTACTTCTCCAGCAGTCGGGCGTCGAGGGACCCCGCGTTGACGCCGATCCGGATGGGAACGCCCGCGTCCTTCGCCGCCTTCGCGATCTCGCCGACCTTGTCGTCGAAGCGCTTGATGTTGCCGGGGTTGACGCGCACCGCGGCGCAGCCCGCGTCGATCGCAGCGAAGACGTACTTCGGCTGGAAGTGGATGTCGGCGATCACCGGGATCTGCGACTTGCGTGCGATCGCGGACAGTGCCTCGGCGTCGTCCGCGCTCGGGCACGCCACGCGCACGATGTCGCAGCCTGCGGCGGTGAGCTCGGCGATCTGCTGCAGCGTCGCGTCGACGTCCGCGGTGAGCGTGGTGGTCATGGACTGCACCGACACCGGATGGTCGCTCCCCACGCCCACCCCGCCGACCTGCAGCTGGCGGGTCTTGCGCCGGTCCGCGAGCACGGGCGGCGGCAGGGCGGGCATGCCGAGCGTCACCTGGTCTGCCGTCATGTCCCGATTACTCGCTCTCTCCTCGGCTCTCGGCTATGCCGCCAGACAGAACCCGCGATCGAACAGCGTCAGCACAGGCGTCGTACCAGACCCTACCGCCACACTTTCTCCTCGCGGATCCGACATGGCGTCGATGCCTCATTGCACCGGAAGCCTGATGGGGTTCACGATGTCGGCGGTGATCGTGAGCCCCGCGACCGCGATGAAGACGAGCATCACCGCGTAGGTGAGCGGCAGCAGCCGGGTGTAGTCGACCGGGGGCCCCGCCCGGAGCCCGCGCAGCCCGCGAAACCAGTTCCGGACCCGCTCGTAGACGTTGACCACGATGTGGCCGCCGTCCAGCGGCAGCAGCGGCAGCAGGTTGAACACCCCGAGGAACAGGTTCAGGGCGGCGAGCAGATACAGGAAGAAGACCCACAGGCCTGCGTCGACCGCATCGCCGCCGAGAACGCTCGCGCCGACGACGCTGATCGGCGTGTCGAGGCGGTCCTCGCCCTGGATCCGGTCGATGAGCAGCGGGACCTTCTGCGGGAACTGCTTCAGGCCTTCCCAGGTGTTCTCGAACATCGTCCCGGTGAAGAAGAAGGTCTGCCCCACCGCGTCCACGGGGCCGTACTCCAACGTTCGGGGATAGTCCGGTGACTGCACGTTCACTCCGATGGCGCCGACGGGCTCGGTACCCGTGCCGCCGAAAGCCGCGGCGGGGACGGGCGCCACGTCGACGATGAGGGCGCGGCGAGCACCGTCGCGCTCGACCACGAACTCCGTCGGGCCGATGTTCCGCTGGGTGATCGCGGTGAGCTCGTCGAAGTTCGAGACGGGATTCCCCGCGACCGCGACGATGCGGTCACCGGGCTCCAGGCCCGCATCGCGCGCAGGTGACGGGGCGCCGGCCGGGCATGAGCCGTCGGTCGCGCCGGCGCAGTCGCTCAGCTGAGCGATCACGGCGGGGGTCGGGGGAGGGTTCTGATTCGGCAGGCCCGTGGACACGGCCATGACATAGATGATCACGATGGCAAGGGCGAAGTTGGTGGCGATGCCGGCTGCCATCACAACGACCCGTTTCCACGTGGCGAAACGGTAGAACGCCCGCTTGCGGTCAGCGGGGTCGGGCAGCTCGTCGAGCGCTGTCATGCCGGCGATGTCGCAGAAGCCGCCGGCTGGGATCGCCTTGAGGCCGTACTCGGTCTCACCGCGCCGGAACGAGAACACCGTCGGGCCGAAGCCGATGAAGTACCGGCGCACCTTCATGCCGAAGGCCTTCGCGGTGTACATGTGCCCGGCCTCGTGCAAGGCGACCGACAGGCCGATCCCGAGCGCGAACAGCACCACACCCAGTACGAAGCTCACGCATCGTCCCTTCCAGCCGGGACGCGCCGTGCGCCCAGGAGTTCCGCGGCCCTGGCCCGCGCCCACTGCTCGGCGGCCAGCACCTCGTCCACGCCGGTGGGGTCCGCGTGCCACCCGTCGGCCTCGCCCACCACCGCCGCGACGGTGTCCACAATGCCACGGAACCCCGTAAGCCCGGTCAGGAAGGCCGCGACGGCCTCCTCGTTCGCGGCGTTCAGCACTGCGGGCACGCACCCGCCGGCGGTCCCCGCCGCGCGGGCGAGGTCCACGGCGGGGAAGGTGGCGGCGTCGAGCGGCTCGAACGTCCAGCTGGCGGCGGTGGCGAAGTCGCAGGCCGGTGCGGCGTCCGGCACCCGGTCCGGCCAGCCCAGCGCGAGCGCGATCGGCAGCCGCATGTCCGGCGGGCCTGCCTGCGCGAGTGTCGAGCCGTCCACGAAGGTCACCATCGAGTGCACGATCGACTGTGGGTGCACCACGACGTCGATCCGCTCATACGGGACGCCGAAGAGCAGGTGGGTCTCGATCAGTTCGAGGCCTTTGTTCAGCAGCGTCGCGGAGTTCACGGTCACCACCGGCCCCATCCGCCACGTGGGGTGCGCGAGGGCCTGCTCGGCGGTGACGTCGGCGGTGTCCTCCGGGCGCCACCCCCGGAACGGCCCCCCGGACGCCGTCAGCACCAGGCGCGCCACCTCGGCCGCCGTGCCGCCGCGCAGGCACTGCGCCAGCGCGGAGTGCTCCGAGTC
>JALYQB010000059.1 GCA_030856045.1 Actinomycetota bacterium | reverse complement strand
GCCCGGTGCTGGTCGCGGTCGTGCACGGCGAGCTGCTGGCGCTGTCGGCGTTCGGCTCGGCCGACGGGGTGGTGGCACGGGCCGCCGCGCGGCTGACCGCGATCAGCAGTGGCCTGGACCCCAAGGGCCTGGTGGTGCCGGAGGTCGCGCATCTGCGCCGGGAGCGGGAGTACCGCGCCGCCGCGGCCGGGTTCGCGACCGGGGAGCACGCGGCCCTCGCGGTGTGGATCGAGCACTGCTGCGCCGCGCTCGTCGCGGGTGGGCGCGAGGCGTGCTCCATCGCCGACGCGATGAGCTGAGCCGCTGCTTGAAGCTTCTGGACCGCGAGAAACGGCGGCGTCTCCACCTCGCGGTGGAGAGCGCCGCCGTTGTGCACGTACGACCGAGGTACCAGGCGTGCAACTCGTGTCGTACCAAGTGGGCCTCGGCGCCCGGTTCCACTGTGGAACCGGAACGCAGTCCCGTGACGACAAGCCTCCCGCGGCGTGCTGTGCGTGGGTTGTCCCGGCGTCCGTGCGCGGAGCCCGGGACGGGGTGGACGGTGCTTCTCTTCCGCACCGCCCCTGGCCTTCCAGGGGTCCGTACGTCATGTCTAACCGGTGGCGGCCGTCACAGCAAGAGCTCCGATCAGGTGCACCGTTCCAGGCACCCAGCGTATTCGGTCTGGGGTAACGGACCACCCGATAGTGACGCTCAGCGCTGTCGTCGGCGCAGGCCGTACCAGACCGCGCCGGCAGCCGCGACCGCTCCGAACCCGACGGCCGCGGCGACCTGCGTGCTGGACGGCACGGGGATGCGGGTGCGCAGCGAAACCGGGTTGGAGAATGTGAGGACGGGCCATCCCCGCTGCGCGGCCTCGCGCCGCAGCGCCCGGTCCGGGTTCACCACGGTCGGGTGACCCACGGCCTCGAGCAGTGGGAGGTCGCTGACGGAGTCCGAGTAGGCGTGGCAGCGCGCGAGGTCGTAGCCGTGCTCGGCGGCCAACTCCCGGACGGCGTGAGCCTTGTTCTCCCCGGCGCAGTAGAAGTCGACCTCGCCGGTGTAGCGGCCGCAGTCGGCCACCATCCGGGTACCGACGCTGTGCGTCGCGCCGATCATGGCGGCGATGGACGCAACGAGCTCCGCACCGGACGCGGAGATCACGACCACGTCGTGGCCCTCGGCCAGGTGCTCGCCGATCAGCTCGGTGGCCTCCGCGTAGACCAGCGGGTTCACGATGTCGTGCAGGGTCTCCTCGACGATGGCGCTGACCTGCGCGACGTCCCAGCCCGCGCACAGCGCGGTGAGGTGCGCCCGCATCCGGTCCATCTGGTCCGCGTCGGCGCCGGCGAGCATGAACATGAACTGGGCGTAGGTGCTCTTCAGCACGGCCCGCCGGTTGATCAACCCCTCCTGGAAGAAGGGCCGCGAGAACGCCAGGGTGCTGGACTTGGCGATGATCGTCTTGTCCAGGTCGAAGAACGCGGCGACGCGCGTCCCGGGGCGGGTCACCGGGCGAGCATAAATGGCGCCGGCGCCCGTCCCGGACGTGCCCGGGGTCTGTCCGCCTGGTTACGGTTCGGGCGTTCGGCTCCTGTCGGACGGGTCCAGCCCGGCCCCGGGGGTTACCCCCACGACGGCCCCTGCCTTCCCTGGGCGGGGGCCGTCCTCGTGTACCGGTTCCCGCCGGTCGTTCCGTGCTGCGGGCCAGTGCACCTGACCCCCTCCGGGGGAGCCCGTTTCTGAACCGAACTGCATTTGCACCCGCAGTTGGGTCCACCCAGGGTCCACCCCCGCACCTCGCCCCGGCCGCACGCCCATCGTGGGTGGTCCGCGTCGTGCGTGGGCACGAGCCTCGGGCATCGTCGCGCACGGCTCCGACAGCCCGAGCCAAGCTCCGACAGCCCGAGCCAAGCTCCGACTGGTCGACACCGTGGCGATTTGCGGTGCACTACGATCTAAGAACTTGGGCCGATCGAGACAGCCGACACCCCCGGCCGTAGTAAACGCCGGGGCTCAGGGGTGCCTCGGCTGAGCGAGGCGTGCGAGGGACGGTTACGCGTTGACGACCGCGATCCTCCGGGCGCCGTGGCGCTTGGCGAGGTCGAGCAGTCGCATGCCGGGCACCACGTCCGGTTTCTCAGCCACGACGGCTCTCCCACAGCTTCGCCCGCTCGGTGTACCGGGCCTGTCCAGTCGCGGTGAGGGTAGCGCGCCGCAGCGGCCCGTGAGGGCCGTCGTTGACCAGTGTCACCAGTCCGGCGCTGGTCAGCTGGTCCAGGGTGTCGGTGAGGTAGCCGGGCACCGCGCGGCCACCGTCGAGCCAGCGGCACGCCACGTTGGCCACCCTGCCGGAGTGCACCCGTCGCAGCGAGATCCACGCGACGACTTCGGATTCTGGCCTCGATGCGTTCACCGAACACCGTTCAGGATGGCCTGCGCGACCCGCCGTGCCTCCTGGTCGGTCAGCCGTACGCCGAACCGGTCTACGCCGTGCGGGTAAGCAGCCAGTCCCCACCGGTGCGGCGCACCAGCACCAGCGAGCACGTGGAACCGTCGTCGCTGCGGTTGCCGTCTGACACCATGCGGGCCCATTCGTTGTCCCGCTGCATGATCGCGGGTTCTTGCCCCGCTGCGTCCTCCCTCACCATGGTTGCCGACCGTGACCGGTCGGCAACAGCGGAGGGTTACAGGTGGTTAACCCTTTCCGAGGCCGAACCGGTTGCGCAGGCTGTCCAGCTCCCAGACCCGACGTGCTGCCCGCCGGTCCAGCGTCAGCACCAGATCCCTGGCGATCGGGTCGTTGCGGATTCGCGTGGGGGCGATTCGCTCGGCCGCATCCAGGTAGCGGATCGCCTCGGAGTCACGGTCGCCCCCCGCCTGCGCCCAGCCTCGGGCGATGTCGAAGTGCAGCCCGGAGCGGCGGTCCGCAGAGCTGAGCACTGCCGCCAGCTGCGGCACGTCGGGGGTGATCCGCTCGGCGGCCTCCGGGCCGCGTTCCAGCTCGACCCCGATCGCCACCGACCACGCTGCGACGTTCCCCGCTCCGAAGTGGAAGTTCAGGTCGTTGCATTCGTCGGTGTACCGGGCCAACTCTGCGGCCTGTGCCAGGTGGGCATCCGCGTCACCGCCGCGCCGCTCCCGTGACGACAGCTGCGCCGACGCCAGGTGCAGCATTCCGGCCGCTTGCGCCGGGCCGTTGTCGGCCGCGGTGGGGTCCGCGGCCGGCTCGACCGTCAGCAGGGCATCACCGAGCACCGTCGCCGCGCGGTGTCGAGCACCCACCCTGATCAGGGCCCCGGAGCGCTGCATCGCGGCGAACCCGGCCAGTGCCGGGTCGCCGAGTTGCTCCGCGGCGTCGTAGCCGCGCCGGGCGAGGATCACCGCCAGCGCGCCGTGTCCCAATGCCCGGACGGTGCCCGACGCTGCTATACACGCCTCCACCAGCGCAGCCAGCGCGATACGGCGGGTGTCGCTGTTACCGATAGCGGCGTGGACGTGCAGCTCGGTGAGCACCGCGCCGAACTCCCGCCCGGCGAGGGCGTAACGGGTCTCATCACACGACGAGTTGGCCTGTCGCGCCAGCTCAACCAGCTCGGCCAATGGCCGAGCCGGGATGTCCGGAACGTCATCCAGAGTGCAGTCGCACACCGCCAGTTCGATACCCGGCACCGACGTCATCGCCTCGGCCGTCGCACGGTCCGGGGGCAGGTACGGCTGGCCGGTCAAGTCGGCCACGGCGCAGCCGATCGCCTCGGCGAGGTCTTCGAGCAGGCCGCGGCGGTTGAACCCACGCTCGCCGCGTTCGAGCATGGACAAGTAGGTCTTGCTGATGCCGGCGAGCCCAGCCGCCACGGTCAGGCCCATGCCGCGACGGCGCCGGATCATGCGTAGCCGCCGGCCGATCGAGCGCGCTTCGTCAGCGGCCACAGGGACACCCCTCTCCTCGCAGACTCCCTTCACCGATGCCCCAGGGCGCAGTCCACCTCGGTGAAGGGGCTCGCCGGTCAGGTTACGTCCTCACCTGATCGAGCCCACTGGCAGCGCTCGATATCGAACCGGCTCCCAGGACGGTGCGTCTCGGCGCTCAGCCGGGTTGCTCACCGCGGTTCGTTGGTGGCTCGGTTGCTGAGAACCGGTCCGACGCAGCGGGTCACACCGGACCTTTCAGCGGCCTGACGGGGTGCGCAGCTTCACGTTCGCGTTCCACGACCGCGCGGAGGTTCCAGGAAGCCTCGTGCGCCGTATTCTGGTGGCCGACGTTGGCTTGACCTTGGACGAAGCGCGGGAGGTGGTCCGGTGAGTGAGCAGATCCACGTGATTTACCGCGAGGAGCCGGACGGCGGCGAGGCGCCGCAGTGGACCGCGTACTCCTATCCGGTGAGCATCTACGCGACAGGCTCGTCGCTCGCGCACGTGCGTGACCAGTTCGCGGAGGCAGCGGCGTTCCACTTCGAGGCTCCGGAACTCGACGGGATAGAGTTGCACGAGCACCTCGAACGGCCCTCCGGTGTGATCGACGGTGTGTTCATACAGTACGCGTCGCGATCGACCGGCGGACTCTCGATAGGGAGGACACCGCCCGGGCATTGCGGCGATCGCTGACTGTGGAGCAACAGCGCCGGGACTTCATCGACCACGCATTCCCCACAGCCACCGGCGACGTCGTCGTTGTCGCCTGCACGCCGGTCGACCCGATGAACTGGCTGTTCGACCAGATGGGCCCGTACGACGCACTGCATGTCTGCGTCGAGACGCCAGGCGGAATGGTCTGGTGGAACGCGCTGATACACCACAAGGCCACCGGCGCCGAAGCGGCCGCTGGTACCCCCACAATGGGTGAGCTTGGCCTCAGCACCGACACCGCTATCGTCTCGGACCTCGTTCGGAGCGACAGCGTCAGCCACGATCGGCCTCTGCTTCTCAACGCCGCGGCGACCTAATGCCTCGCGGCGACCCGACCGTTGAACACCCCCGGGGCGCGATCCACTCCTTCAGATCGGGGTCGCTCATCCGGCGTCGTCCAGGATCTTCTGCGCGACCTTGACCGCTTCCGTGCGGGACAGGCGCACCCCGAGCTGAGCGGCACCGTGCGGGTAGGCGGCCCAGGTCCCGCCGGTCTCGTGAACCAGAACCAGCGAGCAGCGCTCGCCGTTGTCGGTGCGCTCACCGTCCGCGACCAGCCGGGAGTGCTCCTTCTCCCGGGTTGTCAGCGGCCATGGGTCCCTCGGGGGCTCTGCTGCGTTGTTGTCCCTCACCATGTCTGCTCGCCCCTCACTGCCCGGTTCACGGTCTGAGGCCTGCCCCGGCCGTGGTCAGCAGTGCGTGACCGGGGCAGGCTGCCGAACCCCGGTCGTCGGGAAGACCGGTGATCGACAGCGCAGACCGTCGCGCGGCGACCACAGCGGGTGTTCCACGGGTCTGGAACGCCCCCCGGATGGGCTACTCCTGGCTAGGCTCCTCCGACAGGCCGGCGCGGTAGACCATCCCGCGCAGTTCCCGGCCGATTGCGTCTCGCCGCGAACCCACGAGCAGCTCGGCGAGCACCTCGCGGACGAACGGGTCCCGCTGCACGCGGTGCGGCACGATCAGCTCTGCCTGGCGCAACGCCCGCACGGCGTCATCGTGCCGTCCCCGCAGCCGAGCCAGCGCCCGCCCGTAGTATGCCCAGTACGCTGCCTGGCGCGACCGATTCGAATGCAGCGACGGATTCACGCCCTCGGCCGCAGCCACGGCCATGTCGTAATCCTTCAGGTCCAATGCCACGGACACCCGGCAGAACCGGGTGTTCGTCGGACCGAAACCCAACCAGTAAGCGTTGCCCTCCCCGGTACGCTCGGCCAGCTCATCGGCAAAGTCCAAGGCCGGATCCACGTCGCCGGGTCGACTGTCGGCCGCGGCGACCTCCGCCCGGTACAACGCGAGCATCCCGGCGAGCTGCATGGTCTCCGGGGTGGTCGTCGGCACCGTCACCGAGTCCAGCTCAGCTTGCGCCAGGTCGAACGCCCCCATGGAGAGCATCACCCGCACCGCCCCGGCCGCGGCGAGACCCCACACGGTTGCGGTATCGTGTTCCTCGGCGGCTCGGCGAGCCAGCAACGCAGCTTGCTCGCGCAGGTCCACTGAGGCACCAGCGGTCCGCAACCACCCGATGGTCGCCTGGGTGTGCAGCACCGCCGCCAGGTCGAGCAGCTCGGCGACGTCCCGCCCGGCCGCCAAGGTGGTGTACAGGTTGCGGATCAGAACCGGCAGTTCGCGACCAGTCAGGTCCTGGTCACCGATGCTGCCCGCGCCGATGAGCACACCAACCTGTTCCCGCAGTACCTCCACGGGAAGCACCTCCCCTTGAGGATGGTGGTGGCTGACGGCCATCAGCACACGACGCATCTTCTCGACAGCGGCGTCGGTGTCGCCGTTGGCGGGTGCGGGCACGGGCAGCTTGGTCAAATCAGATGGGGAGATCTGTAGCGCGTTGGCCAGAGCGACGATCTCCGAGCGGTTGTCCAGGGCATACTCACCGTGCTCGATCCGCCACAGCTTCGTCGTGCTGATCCCCGCCAGCCCGGCGATCACTCGCAGCGACTTGTCCCGGGCGTCGCGGATCCGCCGCACCCGCCATCCGATTGTGCGCGCTTCCTCAGCGTCCATCGAGCACCACTCATTCACCGGAGCTACGACCCCCACCGGTGCCCCGGGGAGCTGCCCCGGGGCGGAACACTCCGGTGAGGGGTGCGAGCGCCAGGCTAGCCGCCGGCCCCGATCCGGTGACTGTGCCCGCCCAGGCACGGCCGTTCACTGCGTCCGGTCCGGGTCCGATTCTGCGGACAGAGGATGCTTCTTGCGGCGGTCGGCCTGCTCGGTCTCAAGCACCCCTCGGCGGCCGTCCGTCCGGCCCTCCACAGTCGGCGCCCTGGCCGGACCTGTCTGCCCCGGCCCTCGCAGCAGCCACAATCCCGCCAAACCTGGCCGGACAGCCTGCGGCGGGTGGATCGAGGGAATGCTGCAAGGCGACCGACTCGCCGAGCTGGGCGCGGTGGTGTGGCGCCGCGTCGGCCCCGGCCTGGCAGCCGAGCCTGCGGGTAGGTCGGGCGCGGTTGCGGGCCGTCTC
Source organism: Actinomycetota bacterium (assembly GCA_030856045.1). GTDB lineage: Bacteria > Actinomycetota > Actinomycetes > Mycobacteriales > Pseudonocardiaceae > JALYQB01. Next base: position 664 of record JALYQB010000059.1, on the reverse strand, counting down.
CTTGCTTCGGGCGCACGGGCCCCGGGCATCGTTGCGTACTGCCCTGTCGGTCTGGGCCGTCGACGGCCGGGTTGTCCCCAACCGGCTGGTTGTCCACAGGCTGCGTGGTCGGTGCTGGTGGTGGGCTTGGGCTGGCTTCACCGTTGGCGCCGTTCGCGACAAACGACGAGCGGGGGCAGTGGTGGACCGACGACCGGTGGTCGTGGTGGATGCGGAGGAGCTGGCCGACGATCTGGCCCGCCTCGCGGCTGCGGCGGGGTGTGAGCTGGAGCGCCTCGGTGACGTGGCGGCCGTGCGCCGGCGGTGGGGTGCGGCGTCGCTGGTGTTGCTGGACGCCTCGGCGGCGGCGCGGTGTGCGGGGGCGCGGCTGCCGAGGCGCGACGGTGTGGTGGTCGTGACGGCCGGTGCTCCGTCGGCGGTGCTGTGGCAGCACGCCGTGGCGGTGGGGGCCGAGCATGTGGTGGCGCTGCCCGATGCGGAGTCGTGGCTGGTGGGTGCGCTCGCCGATGCGGTGGCGGTGCCTGCCGACCCGGGGCGGGTGCTGGTGGTGGTCGGTGGCCGGGGTGGCGCGGGGGCCTCGGTGCTCGCGAGCGCGGTCGCGGTGGCGGCGGTGGCCGAGCGGCGTGACGCGCTGCTCGTGGACTGTGACGTACTCGGCGGGGGG
>JALYQB010000030.1 GCA_030856045.1 Actinomycetota bacterium | reverse complement strand
ACCGAGGCGACGATGACCGCGATCCGGCTCGCACGCGGGGTCACCGGGCGCCCCGCGGTCGTGAAGTTCGCAGGCCACTACCACGGCCACGTCGACGCGCTGCTCGCCCAGGCCGGCTCCGGGCTCGCGACGTTCGGGCTGCCCACCAGCCCCGGCGTGACGGGAGCGCAGGCGGGCGACACGATCGTGGTGCCGTACAACGACCTGGCCGCGGCGCGCGCGGTGTTCGCGGAGCGCGGCGACGACATCGCGTGCGTGATCGCCGAGGCGGCCGCGGGAAACATGGGCGCGGTCCCGCCGGACCCCGGGTTCAACGCCGCGCTGCGGGAGCTCTGCCACGCGCACGGCGCGCTGCTCGTGCTGGACGAGGTCATGACCGGGTTCCGGGTGTCCGCCGCCGGCTGGTACGGCGTCGAGGGCGTGGCGGCGGACCTGTACACGTTCGGCAAGGTGATGTCCGGGGGCCTGCCGGCCGCGGCGTTCGGCGGCTCCGCGCAGCTGATGAGCCACCTCGCGCCCGCCGGGCCGGTGTACCAGGCGGGCACGCTGTCGGGGAACCCGGTCGCCGTCGCCGCCGGGCTCGCGACCCTTCGCCATGCCACCGACGACGTCTACGTCGCGCTCGACGCCGCCGCGGCCCGGCTGGTGAGGCTGCTGCGCGAGGAGCTCGCCGCCGCGGGCGTCGCGCACCGGGTGCAGACCGTGGGCAGCATGCTCAGCGTGTTCTTCACCGACGGGCCCCCCGTCCGCGACTACGCGGGTGTGGCTGCCACCGAGACCTGGCGCTTCCCCGCGTTCTTCCACGCGCTGCTCGACCACGGCGTGTACGCCCCGCCCAGTGCGTTCGAGGCGTGGTTCGTCAACGCCGCGCTGGACGACGACGCGTTCGCCGTCATCGCCGACGCGGTGCGCCACGCCGCCCGCGCCGCGGCGGAAGCGGCACCATGACCAGAACCGTGGTCCACCTGCTGCGTCACGGCCAGGTGGACAACCCCGAGGGCATCGTCTACGGGCGGTTGCCCGGATTCCGGTTGTCCGAGGTGGGCGCGGCGCAGGCCGAGCTCGTCGCCGAGCACCTGGCGGAGCACAAGGTCACGCACGTCGTCGCGTCCCCCATGCAGCGGGCGCAGGAGACAGCGGCCCCGATCGCCGCGTGCCACCACGTCGAGGTGGCCACCGACGAGCGGCTCATCGAGGCCGGCAACCACTTCGAGGGCCAGCGCGTGTCGGTCGGGGAGGGCGCGCTGCGCGACCCACGGAACTGGCCGCTGCTGCGCAACCCGTTCCGGCCGTCGTGGGGCGAGCCGTACCTCGAGCTGGCGCACCGGATGCTCGCCGCGGCGCACCGCGCCCGCGAGCAGGCCTCCGGTGGCGAGGCGGTGTGCGTGTCGCACCAGCTGCCGATCTGGACGCTGCGCCGCTACCTCGAGGGCAGGCGACTGTGGCACGACCCACGTCACCGGCAGTGCGCCCTCGCGTCGCTGACGAGCCTGGTGTTCACCGACGAGGCGCTCGTCGATGTCGTGTACACCGAGCCCGCGGGTGATCCAGACCCACGGCAGGCCGGCGCGTGAGGGCGGCGCTGCTGGCCGTGCTCCTCGTGCTCGCGGGGTGCTCGACCGGGTCGGACGCGGTGGCTCGCGGCGGGACATTCGAGTTCGTCTCACCCGGTGGCCAGACCGAGATCTTCTACGACCCGCCCGCCGAGCGCGGCACCGTCGCAGACCTGTCGGGGGAGGCGCTGCTCGACCCGGACCGGACGATCAAGTTGTCGGACTACCGCGGCGAGGTCGTGGTGCTCAACGTCTGGGGCTCGTGGTGCGGTCCGTGCCGTTCCGAGGCGAATGACCTGCAGGAGATCGCGGACAGCGGCGTGCAGGTGCTGGGGATCGACGTGCGCGACAGCCGGTCCGCCGCCGCCGACTTCGTGCGCAACTACGGCCTGGACTACCCGTCGATCTACGACCCGCCGGGGCGTTCGCTGTTCGCGCTGCGCAACGTGCCGCGGTCGGTCGTGCCGCTGACCGTCGTGCTCGACCGGCAGCACCGCGTCGCGGCGGTGTACCTGCGGGAGATCCTGGCGAGTGACCTGGCCCCGGTCGTGGCCCGCGTGTCCGCCGAACCCTGACCCGCGTGTCCGCCAGTTCGGTGGCGCGTGTCGGCCGCTCCCCGAGTCCGGGGTCTGAGGAGGATCGATACACACCAAGCCAGAGTCGGGGGAGTGTGGGTGGCCGACACACCGCAGCTCCGCCTACCTGATCAAAGGCGCTGGTCCTATCAGGAGGCCGGGCTATCGACCGCCACCTTGGCCGATGAACACTTGAGTATGTCGATGGGTGTACACAGCTGTGTACGCTTACTCGATGGATGTGCCCGAGGTGCTGTCGGTGCGGGAGTTCCGTGCGGGGCTGGCGGCGTCGCTGGGGCGGGTTACCGGGCAGGGCGGGTCGGCGGTGTTCGTCGGCGCGCATCGCAAGCCGGAGGTCGTGGTCATGTCGGTGGAGCAGTACGAGGCCCTGGTGCGGTCGGCCGAGCGTCGCCAGGCGGTGGCCGAGGCGTTGGCGTCGGTGCGCGCCGAGGGGCTGGAACCGAGCGTGGACGCGTTGGAGGGCTCGAAGGCATCGCGGCAGGCCGGCTGGATGAGGACGAGGGCATCGAGGCGCTGCACCGACGCCACCAGCAGTGAGTCCTGACCCGTATCTCGACCCGGCCAGCGGGGTCCTGCGCAACCGGCTGGGGATCGCCGACCCAGCCGCCCTGGAGCAGGCTGAGGCCGATTTCAGCGCGGTGCGACTGGCCCAGCTGCGGCGTCGCGAGGCGCCGGGGGTATACGACCTCGCGCACCTGCAGGGCTTCCATCGGCGCATCTTCGGCGACGTCTATCCGTGGGCCGGCGAGCTGCGCACGGTCAGCATCGCCAAGGGCGACCCGTTCTGCCTGCCCCAGCATCTTGAGTCGTTCGCCAGCGAGGTGTTCGGCCGGCTCGCCGCGACCGACTTCCTGCGCGGGCGGGACCGTGAGGAGTTCCGCGACGGGCTGACCGAGTTGCTGGCCGACCTGAACGCCCTGCACCCGTTCCGCGAGGGCAACGGTCGCACCCAGCGGGCGTTCTGCGCCCAGCTTGCCCGCCACGCCGGCCACCAGCTGCGATGGTCGGCGATGGACCCGGGCGAGAACCGTGCGGCGTCGCGCGTCGCGCTGCGCGGAGACAACGCGCCGTTGCGGGCGCTGCTCGACCGGTTACTCGACCGGCCCCGACCCCACCTCCACCGCACCGCAGCCTCGCAGACCCTCCGACCCGGACTTTGGCCGATGAACTGGAGGCTATGACACCGCGGGCCGTGACGGCTGTAGGTGAAAGGGCGGCCGGAGTGCTTTCGGACACCCGTCGGCCCCAGCTCTGCGGCATGCCCGACCGAGGGTGCCCGACAGTTGATCGTTTCTCGACAGACCGGAATCAAGGATCTGGTCAGTCCTGGTCCTGGACGGTCGGATCCCGCAGCGCCCAACAGTCACACCGTGGTCAACTGCACTGCGAAGCCGAGCCGATTCGAGTCCCGCCGGCGTTGCACCACCCACGTCCGGTCCGCGTCGTCCAACCAGCAGACACGTTCAAGCTCCGACCGAGACGGGATGCCCGAGAACCGGCCGAACGCCGACGCCTGCTCCGATCGTCCTCAGACCCCAGTCGGGCGCGCGGCGCTACCGTGAGCGGGTGAGCCGAATCCACGACATCGGCGGCATGGAGGGCTTCGGCGCGGCGGCCCCGGCCGACGACGAGACCTTCCACGCCGACTGGGAAGCCCGCGTCTTCGCGCTCAACACGGCGCTGGTGCGGGCCGGGGTGTATGAGCTCGACGAGTTCCGCGACGCGGTCGAGCGCCTCGATCCCTCGGTCTATCTGATGACCAGCTCGTACTACGAGCGGTGGGTGCCGGCGATCGAGGAGCTGCTGGCCCGCAAGGGCGTGTCGTCCGGTGGCTCGACGGCGCGACGCTCGACGGCATCCTCGACCGCGTCGCCTCCCCGCACGACGGGGCCCGCGTCGTGGCCCGAGCCTGGGCCGCCGACGCCTTCGCGCGCGGCCCGTCGCCGTCCTGGTACAAGAGCGAGGCATACCGCGCCCGGGTGGTGCGATGGCCGCGCGAGGTGCTCGCCGAGCTCGGGTTGCAGCTCGACCCGGAGACGAACATCGAGGTGTGGGACTCCAGCGCCGAGACCCGCTACCTGGTGCTTCGCGCCGCCCGGCCGGCACGCAGGGATGCACCGAGGACGAGCTCGCGGCGCTCGTCACCCGCGCCGGGATGATCGGGACCGCCGCCCGGTGAGCACGGTCGTCCCGCACGCCTGGCTGGACCGTGGGCCGCGTGCTCTACGCACCTCGCGATTTCGTCGACGCCGAGTGGGAGCGGGCGGTCGCGGCGCTCGGCGAGCGGGTGCCCGCCGGGACCGCCGTCGTCCTCGTCCCGGGC
>JALYQB010000022.1 GCA_030856045.1 Actinomycetota bacterium | reverse complement strand
GGGCTGCGTGCCGCAGGCGCCGCGGCGCTCGCGTGGGCCGCGCTCAACGTCCCGCTTGCGGTGTTGTTCCCCGCGGGGTGGTCCGAGGGGTTGCGCGTCGCGGTGTCCCGGGCGCCCGACCGCGACTCGCTGTACGCCGTCGTCAACGTCCTCACCGGCGCACCCCCGATCCTGCCCGGAGCGGTGACCGTCGTGAGCGCCCTGCTGCTCGGCTGGGCCTGCGCGGCGGTGGCGTGGCTCGCGCTCGCCGCGCCGAGGCGTCCGCGGCTCGCGCAGCTGTGCTTCCTGATCGTGTGCGCGTTCCTGCTGGTCGGCACGGCGTGGCGGCCGCAGAGCTCGTTGTGGCTGGTGCCGCTCGCGATCCTCGCGCTGCCGCGGTGGCGCCCGCTGCTGGCGTGGATGCTCGTCGACGCGCTGGTGTGGGTGCCGCGCATGGCGTTCTACCTCGGCACCGACCGCGACGGCCTGCCCGTCCAGTGGTTCGCCGGCGCCGTGCTGCTGCGCGATCTGATGGTGGTGGCGCTGTGCGTGCTCGTGGTGCGGGAGGTGTGGCGGCCGGAGAAGGACCTGCAGCGCACGGCCGGCCCCGAGGACGACCCGCACGGCGGCGTGCTCGACGGCGCCCCGGACGCGATGGTGGTGCGGACCCGCTGAATTGCCGCTGATCACCGTTTCGCGACCCAATGGCCCGGTCAGCGGGGTATCGGGTCGCGAAACGGTGATCACAGGGTCGGCGCCGGGTGTACCGGGCTGCGTCGACCCGCTGTCACCGCACGGTGGCTACGGGAGCGCGGTCGTCGACGATCGTCGTGCGGCTGCGGCTGAACACCACGAACAGCGCCACGAGCAGCGCGGCCCGCCCCCACACCCCGACCACGACGGCCTGGGCCGCCAGCCCGTCGTTGATGCCGTCGGGCAGGTCGTTGCCTGCGACGTAGAACCACCGGAAGATCCCGATGCCCATCGCGGCATCAGCCACGAGGTACGCGGCGATCCACCCCCACCGCACGTGCAGCAGCACGAAGAACGGCAACAACCACAGCGTGTACTGCGGTGAGTGGACCCTGTGCAGCAGCAGGAAGCCGCACAGCATCGCGGCCGACACCGCGACCCACGGGTAGCTGCCCTCGTCGCGGTAACGGCGCCACCCCAGCGCCAGCGCGAGGGCGAACGACGCGAGCACGAGCAGCGGCGACACGACGTCGACGATCGCCTGGAACGCGTCGCTGTCGGAGATCGGGCGGAAACCCCAGTACCAGATCGAGTTCGTGGTGATGTCGGCCTCGCGCAGCTGCTGGAACTCGATCGACCCCCGCCAGCCCTGGTAGCCGAGCACCACGAACGGGAGGTTCACCAGCACCGCCGTGACCGCCGCGGCGAGGCACACCCGGACTGCGCCGCGGACGTCCCAGCCGTCGTCGCGACTGGTGAGCACGTACGCCGCGAGGGGCAGCACGAACGCCGCGGGGTAGAGCTTGAACCCGAACCCGAGCCCGAGCAGCACCGCGGCGACCACACCCCGCTCGGCCACGGTGCGGTCGGTCCGCCAGCCACACATCACCCACACCGCCCCCACCGCGCACGCCACCACCGGCAGGTCCCAGTTGTGGAACGCGTAGAGCACCAGTGGCGGGCCGAGCGACCAGAGCAGCGCGCGCCACCGGGACAGCCGGGCGAGCAGTGCGGCCGTGAGCAGCCCGAACGGTGCCATGAGCAGTGCCGACGCGAGCAGGAACCCGGCGTCGGTCGCCGCGCCGAGCGCGCCGACCCAGATGAGCATTCCGGTGAGCACCGGGTACTCGACGTTGCCGCCGTACATCTCGCCGCCGGGGGTGATGCCGCCCGACAGGTACGGGAGGTGGTGCTCGCCGAGCTCGCGGAGGACCCACAGGTGCTGGATGTCGGAGTAGCACGCGTCACGGCTGAGACGGACGTCGTACGCGGGGACGCTGCGGCCCTCGTCGGTGAACTCCGGACCCAGGCAGCGCGCCTTGTTGGCGTACCCCAGCAGCATCGTGAGCCCGCAGAGCAGCACGGCGACGGCGACCACCGCGGCGCCCGCCCTGGTGCGGTATCGGATGGCCCGCCCGCTCACGAGCCGAGCTGGCCGCGCAGCCACGCGATGTCGCCTGCCTGCGAGTCCGGCCGGGTCTCCAGCACGACCGGGGCGCCGGCGGCGGTGACCACGGCGAGCAGCTGCTCGGCCGGGATCGTGCCTTCGTGCAGCGGCGCGTGGCGGTCGCGCGCGGAGCCGAACTCGTCGCGCGAGTTGTTGAGGTGCACCAGGTCGATCCGCCCGGTGATCGCGCGGACCCGCTCCACGACGCCGTCGAGGTCCTCCCCCGCGGCGTGCGCGTGGCAGGTGTCCAGGCAGCAGCCCACGTCGAACTCCCCGATCGCGTCCCACAACCGCGCGAGGGCGTCGAACCGGCGCGCCATCGCGTTGTCCCCACCGGCGGTGTTCTCCACGAGGATCCGGGTCGCGAAGCCCCCGTCGGCAGCCTGCCGCTCGAAGAGCTTGCGCCAGTTCGCCACCCCGGCGGCCGGGTCCTCGCCCTGGCCGACGTGGCCGCCGTGCACGATCAGTCCGCGTGCGCCGACCGTCGCCGCGGCCGTCGCGTGCTGGCTGAGCGTCTTGCGCGACGGGATGCGGATGCGGTTGTTCAGCGAAGCCACGTTGAGCACGTACGGCGAGTGCACGTAGACCTCGAGGTCGCTGGCGCGGATCCGCTCGGTGCGGGGGTGGACGGCGGGCGCCTTCCAGCTCTGCGGGTCGGCGAGGAAGAACTGCACGACCTCCGCGCCGCACTCCTGCCCCGCGGTGACCGGGTCCTCGCCGTGGACGTGTGCCCCGATGCGCATGGCGGAGAGCCTAGGACCCGCCACTCCCGGCACGCGCGCCGCAGCGGACCGTGCACAACGTGCGCGTCACCGCACGAATCCGGGCGTACACGCTATGTTGCACGCCACTGTTCTTGACGTACTCTCATCGTCGTTGTACACGGAGCCCCGGGTGCGAGCGACAGTGCGAGCGACGTAGTGCGAGCGGAGGTTCGATGGGCAAGCGACTCGAGGACGGGCGACCCGAGAACGGGCGACCCAAGAACGGGCGACGCAGTGCGACGGTGGTCGCTGGGACCGCAGCGCTCCTGTTCGCCGCCGGCGCCTCGTTCGGTGCCGGCTCGGCTGCGGCCGCCGCACCGCTGGTCGGTGTCTGCGGCGGTGAGGTCCAGGGCGCCGCGGGGACACCGGTGGCCATTGCCGCGGGTCCCGTGAAGCTGATCCACGTCGGTGTGATCCCGGAACAGGGCTCCGCCGTCCTCGCCGTGCCCGCCCTGCCGCTGGTCGGACAGCCGGCCTGCGCCGTGACGGCCACCGTCGCCGAGCCGGTGAACGCCGTGGCCGAGCCGGTGAACGCCGTGACCGCGCCGGTGCAGGAAGGCACAAGGGCGCTCGGCGGGGTCGTCGGCGGCCCCGGGCCGCTCGCCCCGCCGCCTGCGCAGGGCGCGCAGCTCCCACCC
>JALYQB010000021.1 GCA_030856045.1 Actinomycetota bacterium | reverse complement strand
TCTCCCGATCTGGCGGACATTGCGCCGGGTCCGGAATTGTCGCGCGTGCTGGCCGGGATCGACGTGTCGCGGCTGTCTGGATTCGATTGCGTGGCGGTGTTGAAAGCGCGGTATCGGCAGGCCAATCATGAGCGGGCCAGGTTGATGGCCACGCTGGTCGAGGTCGGGCTGTGCGGCATCGGTCCCGAGGACGGGCTGCCGCGGATGACGGCGCCGGATGAGTTCTCCACCGACGAGATCCGTGCGGCGCTGGTGTGGACCCGCCGGGCCACCGACGCCCAGTTCGGGCTCGCCTACGACCTGCTGACCCGGCTGCCCGCGGTGCACGCCGCACTCGAGGCCGGCGTGTGCGACGAGCCGCGGGCCTGGGTGCTGTCGGACTGAACGAACGACCTCGACGAGGTGCAGGCCCGCGGGATCTGTGACCGGCTACTTCCCCGGGTGGGTGAGCTGACCACCGGGCAACTCATCGAGCAAATCAAGAAGCTCGCCATCGCGATCGATCCCGACTGGGCACGCCGCCGCTACGCCGAAGCGGTCGACGAACCCCGGGTGGTCGGGTACCGCAACCGGGACGGATCAGCGAACCTGTCCGGGCTGAACCTGCCCGTCGACCGGGTCGCCACCGCCAGCGCCCGCATCGACACGCTCGCCAAGGCCGCGAAACGAGCCGGGCACCCCGACCCGCTCGACCACGTCCGCGCCGACCTTTACCTCGGCATGATCGACGGCAGCTACACCGGACTCGACGACGCGACCATCCTCGGGCTCCTGCGCACCACCCAGCCCACCGACGACACCGACGATCCCACCGGCACGGACGATTCCGTCGATGCCGACGTCGACGTCGAGTGCCACGAGGCCGAGGGTGGCGCGGCCACCGGACGCCGCGGGGGGATGGAGCTGCGGGTGCGGCTGTCCACCCTGCTCGCCCGCGATCGCTGTCCCGGCGAGCTCGCCGGGTGGGGTCCGGTGCACGCCGAGCTCGCCCGCGACCTCGCCGCCACATTGCGCGGTGCCCGCTGGTGGTTCGCCATCGTCGACGACGAGGGCCACCTGCTGCACAGCGGGATCACCCGCGCCCGACCCGACGGCCCGCGCGGTCGCGGGCGCCGTGGCGGTGACCTCCTCGAGGTGGCCGTGCCCACCACCCTGCTCACCGCGCTGGTCGCCGACCCCGCCTCGCTGGGTCCGTGGGCCACGGTGGTCGCCGACTTCGATCACCAGTACCGGGCCGCGGCTCCCGGCCGTTTCACCGGCGACGCCGGCCACCGGATGCCCGGTGCCGCGCTGCGGCGCCACCTGCAGATCCGCGACCGCACCTGCCACTTCCCCCCGTGCCGCGCCACCGCACGCGGCGCCGACATCGACCACACCATCGCCCACGGCCACGGCGGCCGGACCATCGAGATCAACCTCGGCGGTCTGTGCAAGCACGACCACCGGCTCAAGGACGAGGGCGGCTGGGCGCTGCAACAACCCGAACCGGGTCACTTCCTCTGGACCAGCCGCCTCGGACACCGCTACGCCGTGCAGCCACCCCGCATCATCGAACCCCTGCCCGATCCCATACCGGGAAACCACCCATCACCCCCGCCCCCGAGGACCCCCGGCGTCGACCAGCCCATCTGGGACGAACCACCACCGCCACCCCAGGCCCAACCCCCACCCCCGCCACCCGCCCCGGACGACGATCCCCCGCCCTTCTGAACCGGCCCGCGAGCCGGTTCAGAAGGGCGGGGTAGGAGCGGTCCTCGACCACCTGGATCGGGCGCAGCGGCCAGCGGCTCGAGCCGCCGTCGGGCGCGGACCGAGGTGAGCTTCATCGCGGCGGTGACCACGCTGTGCGCCAACTGCAGGCCGCGGGGCTCCCCGGCCAGACGTGGATCTCGGCCAGCACGACAGCGGACTGGATGCGGCCCACCTGACTGACGCCCTCCCAGCGACGCACCGACACGGCGGCCCGCTGCTCGGCCACGTCGAACCGGCCCCGCGCGAGCTCGAGGCACGCGGCGGGACGGTCCAGGTCGCCCCGCCGTCGGCGTCGGGAGGATTCGACCCCGCGGTGCCGCGCTCCGCGATCGGCGGGAACCGGCAGGAGGAGCAGCGCAAGGCCGCGGCGGTGCTGGGCGTCACCGACGTCGAGTTCCTCGGCTACCCCGACGGGCGGCTGACGGTGACCCACGAGCTGCGGCGCGATCTCTCCCGCGCGATCCGGCGGGTGCGGCCGGACCGGGTGGTGACCCGGTCGCCGCAGCGGGATCACCCGTCGTTGCTCGCGGACGAGAGCCTGGACGCGTGGACCGTGCCGGAGGTCTAGATCATGAGCGCCAACGACCGCGCCGAGCACTACGTCGACGTCACCGACACCGTCGACCGCACGATCGCGGCGCTGCGCGAGCACACGAGCCAGACCGCGCACATGACCGACCTCGAGGACCGGATGCGCGGGTGGGTACGGTGGCAGGCGACGGCGGCGCAGTTCGACGAGGGCAGGCTCGCCGAGGGGTTCCTCGTCCTCGACACCCGCTGAGACACCCGCTGACCCCGATTCGACGTGTCCGCGCGGCAGCCGAGGTCAGCTCCGCGCAAACCGCCCGTGCGGACCGCGGGACGCCTCCCCGGCCGGCTTCGGCGCCAGCACGTTGCCGGGGCTTTGTTCCACCGGGTCACCGCTCAACGAGATGAGCCGCATGAGCGGGCCGACGAGCAGGTCGTAGACCGCGGGCAGCAGCCGGAACCCGGCGAGGATCAGCGGGTTGCCCAGCCCAGGGCTGACGTCACCGCCGCGCTCGTCCACCACCCGCAGGATCGCGGCAGCGACGCGGCCCGGGTCGTCCACCGGCGGTGGTGGGCGACCGGCCGTGCCCAGGTAGTTGGCGGCCTGGTCGTAGATCGGGGTGTTCACCCCGCCGGGGAACACGCCGTGCACCCGGACACCCGGCACGTCGCGCATCTCCTGCCGCAACACCCGCGCCAGCCCGGTCACGGCGAACTTGCTGACCACGTACGCGGACATGTACGGCGCCGTGGCCTTGCCCAGGATCGACCCGACGAGCACCAGCGAGCCACGCGCCCGGTCACGGAAATGCCGCAGCGCCACGCGCGCCACGTTCGCGTTGCCCAGCACGTTGGTCTGCACGACGCCGTCGAACACCTCCGGCGGCACCTCGGTGAACAACCCGTACGCCACCACCCCGGCGGAGCTGACCACGACGTCCACCCCCGCGAACCGGGCGATCGCCTCGTCGAACGCGCGCTGCACCTGCTCACGATCACCGACGTCGGTCACCGCGACGAGCGTGTCGACCGCACCGGCCTCCGCACACTCGGCAGCCGTCTTCTCCAGGGCGTCGCGCGAGCGGGACACCAGCACCACGCGCGCACCGCGCCGGGCGTAGCACAGCGCGGTCTCCCGGCCGATCCCGCTCGATGCCCCGGTGATCAACACGGTCTCGTGGTCGGACACGGGCTCTCCTCTCGTCCCCGTCCCCGGTACCCGTTCGGCGCCACGCCCAGACACGACGCCGCGCCCGGACACGACACGGCCGCCACCGCGGAGAAGTCGACACACCTAAACGGGTGATAGCGACGGCGAAAACCCGGCAAACATGCACTACTTAGGGTGAATGGAGGCCGGGAGGTGCAGCGAAACCGGCTCCTATCGCGATGCCTGTGGTGACACCCCAACCAACACACACAGGGGGCCGAGGAACATGAGCGATGACACCGTGGTGCAGGACATGTTCGCGGTCCTGCACGGCCAGGCCGCACCGGTGGTGACCCGGTGGACGTACCTCGCCGAGGACCCGTACGCCGTGACGCTGTCGATCCACACCCGCGGTGACCGCTGGGTGGAGTGGGTCATGGCGCGCGACCTGCTCGTGGCAGGCTTCATCGGCTCGGCGGGCATCGGCGACGTGCTGGTGCGCCCCGACTGCGTGCACGGGTACGACGTGATCGTCGTCGAGATCTCCTCGCCCGACGGCTACGCCGTGCTCGAGCTGGACCAGGCCCTGCTCGACCACTTCGTGCAGTCGAGCCGGGAAGTCGTACCCCTCGGTCACGAGAGCGCCGCGGTCGACATGGCCGCCGAGATCGAGCGGTTCGCGCGGAGTTGCGCGGAGTAGCCACCTCGCGCGCTACCGTCGGTGCACTCAGCCGAGAGGGGCAGCACGTGCAGGTGGCGACGAGGACCGACGTCGGTCGCGTCCGGGAACGCAACGAGGACGACCACCTCGTCGACGAGGGGCGACGGCTCTACGTCGTCGCCGACGGGCTCGGCGGCCATCCCGCGGGTGACGTCGCCAGCCGGACCGCGGTCCGAGCCGTACACGTCGCGCTGACCGAGGCGATCGACGCCGGCGTGGACCCCGCCCGCGCACTGGCCGGCGCCCTGCACACCGCGCACGAGACGGTCATCGCGGCCGCCCACGGCGAGCCCGACCTCCGGGGCATGGGGAGCACCGCGGTGCTGGCCCACCTCTCCGCCGACGAGCGCGAGCTGTGGGTGGCCCACGTCGGCGACAGCCGCGCCTACCTGCAGCGGCCGGACGGGCTGCGCCAGGTGACCACCGACCACCGGGCAGGCGGCGTCTTCGGCAACCGGCTGTCCCAGGCGCTGGGCACGCCCGGCACCGTCGCGCCCGACACCGTGCACCTCGAGGTCGCTGCGGGGGACCGGGTGCTGCTGTGCAGCGACGGCCTCACCGACATGCTCGACGACGACGCCATCGCCGCGCGGGTGGCGTCCGGCGCGGCGGTCGACGACGTCTGCGGGCAGCTGGTACGGGACGCATTGGCGCGCGGTGGCGTCGACAACATCACCGTGGTGCTGGTCGAGGTCACCGGAGCGCCCCCGGTCAGCCGGTGATCCTGACGGCGAGCAGCGCGACGTCGTCACCGGTGTCGCCGAGGCACGTCGTCAGCAGGTGGTCGCACAGCGCGTCCAGTGACTGGTCCGCGGCGCCCTCGGCCTGCGCGGCGAGGCGCTTCAGCCCCTCGTCGAGCGGCGCGCGGCGCTGCTCGATCAGCCCGTCGGTGTAGAGCAGCAGCGTCGAGCCCACCGGGAGGTCTGCGCTCGCCTGCGGGCGCCGGACCTCGGGCGCGAGATGGATGCCCACCGGGGTGGACAGGCCGCCGTCGAGGTAGCGCGTGGACCCGTCGGGGTGCAGCAGCAGCGGTGACGGGTGCCCGGCGCTCGCCCACGTGAACGCCGCGCCGTCGGCCGTGCGCTCCAGTATGCCGAGCAGCAGCGTCGCGAACGGCGTCACGCCGAGGCCGTACACCAGGTCGTCGAGCCTGCTCAGCAGCCGGCCGGGCGCCTGCCCGGTGTCGTACGCGAGCCCGCGAAGGGCGGCCCGCAGCTGGGCCATCGCGGTCGCGGCGGTGAGGTCATGGCCCACGACATCCCCGACCACCAGCGCGAGCGAGCCGCCCGCCAGCGGGAAGGCGTCGTACCAGTCACCGCCGATCTCCGCGGTGGGGCCTGCGGACATGTACCGCGCGGCCATCTCGACGCCCGCCACCTCGGGCGGCGGGGTGAGCAGCGCCCGCTGGAAGGTGTCGGCGATGTTCCTGCGGACGTCCGCGGCTTGCGCGCGCTCGACGGCCTGCGCCGCCTGGGCGACGAGGCCGACGGTGAACGCGCGGGGGGTGGGGA
>JALYQB010000793.1 GCA_030856045.1 Actinomycetota bacterium | reverse complement strand
CGACGAGTTCTCCGTCGGGCTGATCCCCACCACCCGCGAGGCGACCACGCTCGGGCTGCTGCGCCCCGGCGAGATCGTGAACCTCGAGGTCGACGTGGTCGCCAAGTACGTCGAGCGGTTGGCCGCGCCACACCTGCGCCTCACCGGTCCCGCGGTGCGGGACAATGGGGGCGAGGAGGTCCGATGAGCCAGCACGCCTTCGGCGACATCGAGCGGGCCATCGCCGACGTCGCCGCCGGGCGCACCGTGGTGGTCGTGGACGACGAGGACCGTGAGAACGAGGGCGACCTCATCTTCGCGGCGGCGAAGGCCACGCCCGAGCTGCTGTCGTTCATGGTGCGGTACACGTCGGGGTACGTCTGCGTGTCGCTGACCGGTGACGACTGCGACCGGCTGGACCTGCCGCCGATGTACCACACGAACCAGGACAAGCGGGGCACCGCCTACACCGTCACCGTCGACGCGCGGGAGGGCGTGACCACCGGGATCTCCGCCGCCGACCGCGCCCACACCATCCGCGCGCTCGCCGACCCCGACGCCAAGGCCGTCGACTTCGTGCGCCCCGGGCACGTCGTGCCGCTGCGGGCGAAGGACGGGGGCGTGCTCCGGCGCCCGGGACACACCGAGGCAGGCGTGGACATCGCCCGGATGGCGGGACTGCCGGCCGTGGGCGTGCTGTGCGAGATCGTGTCCGCCAAGGACGTCGGCGAGATGGCACGGCGCGACGAGCTCGAGGTGTTCGCCGCGGAACACGACATCACGCTCATCACGATCGCCGACCTCATCACGTACCGGCGGCGCTTCGAGAAGCAGGTCGTACGCGTCGCCGAGGCGCGGATCCCGACCGCGCACGGCGACTTCCGGGCCATCGGCTACGACTCGCTGCTCGACGGTGTGGAGCACATCGCGCTCGTCGCGGGCAACGTCGGCGACGGACGGGACGTGCTCGTGCGCGTGCACTCCGAGTGCCTCACCGGCGACGTGCTCGGATCGCTGCGCTGCGACTGCGGGCCGCAGCTCGACGCGGCGCTCGCCGCCGTCGCCGCCCAGGGCCGCGGGATCGTGCTCTACATGCGCGGGCACGAGGGCCGGGGCATCGGGCTCATGCACAAGCTGCAGGCCTACCAACTGCAGGACGCCGGCGCGGACACCGTCGACGCGAATCTCGCGCTCGGGATGCCCGCCGACGCGCGCGACTACGGCACGGGCGCGCAGATCCTGGTGGATCTCGGCGTGCACTCGATGCGGCTGCTCACCAACAATCCCGCCAAGCGCGCCGGGCTCGAGGGTTACGGACTGGAGATCACCGGGCGAGTGCCGCTGCCCAGCCGCCCCAATCCGGAGAACCTCCACTACCTGCGCACCAAGCGCGACCGGATGGGGCATGCGCTCGACGGACTCGACGGACCGGGCGGGGCGACGGCGTGACGGAGCAGCTGGCGTGAGTGGCACCGGCCGGCCGGAGGCGGCGGTGCCGGTCCGCGCGGGAGCGCTGCGCCTCGCGGTCGTCGCCACCCGGTGGCATGAGCGGATCACGACCGCGCTGCTGGACCGGGCGCTCGCCGCCGCGGCCGCCGCGGGCATCGCGGAGCCGACCGTTGTGCGGGTCCCCGGCGCGGTGGAGCTGCCGGTGGTCTGTCAGCAGCTCGCGCGTCGTCACGACGCCGTCGTCGCCCTCGGCGTGGTGATCCGCGGCGGGACCCCGCACTTCGAGTACGTGTGCGACGCGGTGACCGCAGGGCTCACCCGCGTGGCGCTCGACGAGTCCACCGCGGTCGGCAACGGCGTGCTCACCTGCGACACCGAGGCGCAGGCGCTGGATCGCTGCGGGCTCGACGGCTCCGCCGAGGACAAGGGCTACCAGGCGTGCGCCGCGGCGCTGGCGACCGCGGTCGTGCTGCGCGACCTTCGAGCCGAGCCGGTCGTGCCGTGAGTGGCCCCGGCGGCGTGCTGCTGCAGGTCCGGCCGCGGCGGGTGTTCCGCGTGTCGATCATCAGCGCGGTCGTGCTGATCGTGGTGTTCAGCGTCGTCGGCGCGCTGCTGCGGGAGACGCCGACCGGCGTGTACTTCCGCGTCGCCGACCAGGTGGCGATGGTGCTCCTCGGGGTCCTGCTGGCGGCCGGGGCACTGTTGTTCGCCCGGCCGCGGCTGCGCGCGGACCCCGAGGGCGTCGAGGTGCGCAACCTGCTCGGCACCCAGCGGCTGCCGTGGGCGCTGGTGCAGTCGGTGTCCTTCCCCGACGGCGCGTCCTGGGCCCGCCTCGAGCTGCCCGACGACGAGTACGTCGCCGTCATGGCGATCCAGGCCGCGGACCGCGAGCACGCCGTCACCGCGCTGCGACGGCTGCGCGAGATCCACGCCGACCACGCCCCGCCGCGGCCCCGGCCCCGGGGTGACTGAGTCCGGCCGCGGTCTGGCCCGCGGTGACCGCGCCGATCGTGATGGGGACGGTCCCGGCGCGAGGAGATCAGGTGGGTGATGTCCGGCTCGGCGACATCCGGCTCCGCAACCGGGTCGTGACGTCGTCGAGCCTGCTCGGGTACGGCGTCGCCGACCCAGGGCTGGTGCCGTACGGGATGAGCCCACTGTCGCGGTTCGTCCCGCTGGAGCGCTTCGGCGCGGTGACGACCCGCACGCTCACCGTGACGCCGCGCGACGGGCATTTCACCAACCGCACCGACTGGCCGCTGCGGGACCTGCCTGGTCTGCTGCGCCGGTACACGACCGTCCTGCGCGGCACCGATGCCGGCTGGCTCAACGCCTTCGGGTGGTGCAACGTCGGCATCGACGCCTACCTGGCCGACTACTACCCGCGTACGCGGAACCAGAACACCATCATCTCCGTCGGCGGCTTCTCCGCAGCCGAGTTCGTCCACCTCGTCGACGCGGTCAACGCCGCGGTCCCCGCCGGGAAGATCGCCGCGGTCGAGTTCAACGTCTCCTGCCCGAACGTCGAGCACGACTTTCAGCCCATCCTCGACGGGGTGCTCACCGACGCGCTGCCGCGCAGCCGCCACCCGGTGATCCTCAAGCTGGCGCCGGACCGGGACTACGTGTCGCACGCGCGGCGCGCCGCGGCGGCCGGCGCGTCCGCACTCACCGCGATCAACACGGTCCGGGCGCTGCGGCTCGATCCCGAGACGGGACGGCCGTGGCTCGCGAACCGCTACGGGGGTCTGTCCGGCCGGGCGATCAAGCCGATCGGACTGCGGGTGGTGTCCGAGCTGCGGGACGCGGGCGTGACGTTGCCGATCCTCGCGACGGGGGGCATCCGCGACTTCGACGACTGCCGCGAGTACTTCTGGGCCGGCGCCGACGCGGTGAGCCTGGGCAGCGCCACGTGGCTCGCGTCGACCCCCGGGTACCTACTGGCGCCGCTGGAGGGGTTGCGGATCCGCACGCTGCTGGGTCGTGTCGAGCGCTACGAACACCCCGGTCACCGCGCGACTGGTCGGCTCACGTCGTCCACCCTCGCGCCCCCAATGCCGCGTTCGCCTCATGGGATGAGGCCAACGCGGCATTGGCGGTAGCGCCGTGCTGCCAATGCCGCGTTCGCAGCACGGGGACGCAGCACGGGGCGCAGCGGCGTCGGTGCGGCCGCATACGCTGGACCCGTCATGGCAGATCCCTCCACGTACCGCCCGGCGCCCGGCTCGGTACCCGACGCGCCGGGGGTGTACCGGTTCCGCGACAACCGTGGTCGCGTGATCTACGTGGGCAAGGCGAAGAGCCTTCGCAGCAGGCTGAACTCGTACTTCGCCGACCTCTCCGGCCTGCATCCCCGCACGCGCCGGCTGGTCACCACCGCGACGGCGGTGGAGTGGACCGTGGTGACCACCGAGGTCGAGGCGCTCCAGCTCGAGTACAACTGGATCAAGGAGTTCGACCCGCGGTTCAACGTCCGTTACCGCGACGACAAGTCCTACCCGGTGCTCGCGGTGACGCTGCAGGAGGAGTACCCCCGGCTGCACGTCTACCGCGGGCCGCGCCGCAAGGGCGTCCGCTACTTCGGCCCGTACGCGCACGCATGGGCCATCCGGGAGACGCTCGACCTGCTGACGAGGGTCTTCCCCGCCCGGGTGTGCTCGGCAGGGGTCTTCAAGCGTCACGGCCAGATCGGGCGGCCGTGCCTGCTCGGCTACATCGACAAGTGCTCCGCGCCGTGCGTCGGCCAGGTCACCGCCGAGGAGCACCGCCGGATCGTAGGCGACTTCTGCGACTTCCTGGCCGGCCGCACCGACCACCTCATCCGCCGCCTCGAGCGGCAGATGGACGAGGCCGCCACCGCGCTGGAGTTCGAGCGGGCGGCGCGGCTGCGCGATGACGTGGGTGCCCTGCGCCGCGCCATGGAGAAGCAGGCCGTGGTGTTCGGCGACGGCACCGACGCGGACGTCATCGCCTTCGCGGCCGACGAGCTCGAGGCCGCTGCGCAGGTCTTCCACGTGCGCGGCGGGCGGGTGCGCGGGCAGCGCGGTTGGGTGACCGAGAAGCTGGAGGAGGTCGGCACCGCGGCGCTCGTCTCCCAGTTCCTCACCCAGTTCTACGGGGAGCAGGCCGACCTCGCAGGCGCCGCGGACGATGCGGCACAGCCCGTGCCGCGCGAGGTGCTCGTCCCGGAGCTGCCGGACGATGCCGACGCGGTGAGCGAGTGGCTGTCGGGACTGCGCGGCTCCCGGGTGCAGCTGCGGGTGCCTCGTCGCGGGGACAAGCGCGCGCTTGCCGAGACCGTCGCCCGCAACGCCGCGGAGGCGTTCGCGCAGCACAAGCTGCGCCGCGCGGGCGACCTCACCGCGCGCTCGGCCGCGCTGGGTGAGCTGCAGGAGCATCTCGGCCTCGCCACCGCGCCGCTGCGGATCGAGTGCGTCGACGTCAGCCACGTGCAGGGCAGCGACGTCGTCGCGTCGCTCGTCGTGTTCGAGGACGGCTTGCCGCGCAAGGCGGAGTACCGCCGGTTCGCGATCCGCGACGCCGCGGGCGACGGGCGGTCCGACGACGTCGCGAGCATCGCGGAGGTGGTGCGGCGCCGCTTCGCGCGGTACGTCAGCGAGACCGTCGCGCCCGCGGAACATCCCCCGGGGATCGACCCGGAGACCGGGCGACCACGGAAGTTCGCCTACCCGCCGAACCTGCTCGTGGTGGACGGCGGGGCGGCGCAGGTGAACGCCGCCGCACGCGCACTGGGCGCCGTCGGCATTCCCGAGGTCGCCCTCATCGGCCTCGCGAAGCGGCTCGAGGAGGTGTGGCTGCCCGGCGAGCCCGAACCGCTGATCCTGCCGCGGACCAGCGATGCGCTGTACCTGTTGCAGCGCGTTCGCGACGAGGCGCATCGGTTCGCGATCAGCTACCACCGGCAGAAGCGCTCGAAGCGGATGACGAGCTCCGTCCTGGACTCCGTGACCGGGCTCGGCGAGACACGGCGGACCGCGCTGCTGAAGCACTTCGGGTCCGTCCGGCGGCTCCGCGACGCGAGCGTGGAGCAGATCATCGAGGTACCGGGTGTGGGACGCCGGACGGCCGAGGCGGTGCTCGCCGCCCTCGGCCCGGACGGCCCGGACGGCACGGAGGGAGGTGCGCGGTGAGCGAGGGGATCGAGGTGGCCGTCGTCTCGGGGCTCTCGGGTGCGGGGCGCAGCACCGCGGCGAAGGTGCTGGAGGACCTCGGCTGGTTCGTGGTCGACAACCTCCCGCCGGAGCTGATCGCGACGATGGTCGAGCTGGGCTCCCGTGCGCACGGCGTCATCACCCGCGTCGCGGTCGTCATGGACGTGCGCAGCCGCGCGTTCACCGACGACCTGGCTGCGGTGATCAAGGATCTCGACGCCCGCGGGTACCGGCCGCGGGTGTTGTTCCTCGAGGCCACCGACGCGGTGCTGATCCGCCGTTTCGAGCAGGTGCGGCGCAGCCACCCGCTGCAGGGCGACGGCCGCCTCGCCGACGGGATCGCCGCCGAGCGCGCGCTGCTCGCCCCGCTGCGCGACGAGGCCGACCTGGTGCTCGACACCACCGGGCTCTCCGTTCACCAGCTCCGCGCGAAGATCGAGGGTGCGTTCGGGAGCGAGTCGGGCGCCGTCACCCGCATCACCGTGCTGTCCTTCGGCTACAAGTACGGTCTGCCGATGGATGCCGACCTCGTCGTCGATGTGCGGTTCCTGCCCAACCCGTTCTGGATCCCGGAGCTGCGCGACCTCACCGGCAGCGACGCCGAGGTCCGCAACTACGTGCTCGCTCAGGAGGGCGCCGAGGAGTTCCTCACGCGCTACCACGACCTGCTGAAGCTCGTCGGCGGTGGTTACCGCCGCGAGGGCAAGCGCTACCTCACCCTCGCCGTCGGGTGCACCGGCGGCAAGCACCGCAGCGTCGCGATCTCGGAGGCGCTCGCCGCGAGGCTGGCGGGCGAGGAGGGCACGACGGTCAAGGTCGTGCACCGGGACGTGGGTCGCGAGTGACGCTGGGTCAACGGTCCCGCGCTGTCGCGCTGGGGCGACCGTTTCGCGCTGTCGCGCTGGGAGGGGGGCACGGTCTCTACGCGACGCTCTCGGCGTTGCGCAGGCTCACACCGGACGTCACCGCAGTCGTCACGGTCGCCGACGACGGCGGCTCGTCGGGGCGGCTGCGGCGCGAGCTCGGCGTGCTGCCGCCGGGTGACCTGCGGATGGCGCTGGCTGCCCTCGCCGCGGCCGACGAGGACGGCGTGCGGTGGCGGGAGCTGTTCCAGCACCGCTTCGGTGGCACCGGGGCGCTGGCGGGCCACGCGGTGGGCAACCTCGTGCTCGCGGGCCTGCTCGAAGTGCTCGGCGACCCCGTCGCGGTCCTCGACGAGGCGTGCCGGCTGCTCGGGGTCCGCGGCCGGGTGCTGCCGATGGCCGCGGAACCGCTCGACATCGAGGCGGACGTCGAGGGTCTCGACGCCGACCCGCGGGTGCAGCGCCGGATCCGGGGCCAGGTCGCGGTCGCGACGACCCCGGGGACGGTGCGTCGGGTGCGGTTGCTCCCGACCCGGCCGCGGGCGTGTGCGGAGGCGGTGCGGGCCGTCGGGGAGGCGGACCTCGTGGTGCTAGGCCCAGGCTCGTGGTTCACCAGCGTGCTGCCGCACCTGCTCGTCCCCGAGCTCGCCGCGGCGCTGGTGGGCACGACGGCGCGTCGGGTGCTGGTGCTCAACCTGGCGCCGCAGTCCGGGGAGACTTCGGGCTTCTCCGCCGAGCAGCACCTGCGGGTCCTCGCCGAGCACGCGCCCGACGGTTTCACCGTCCACGCCGTGCTCGCGGACCCCGACGCGGTCGCCGCCCCCGGTGACCTGACCCGGTCCGCGGCGGTTCTCGGGGGGCGCGCGTACCTTGACCGGGTCGCGACCGGCGCGGGATCGGATCGGCACGATCCGGTGGCGCTGGCCGAGGCGCTGCACCGAGTACTGGCGGCCGAGCAAGAGGAGGAGTGCCGATGGCCATGACCGCCGCGGTCAAGGACGAGCTCAGCCGTCTGCCAGTGAGCAAGATGTGCTGTCGTCGCGCCGAGGTCTCCTCGCTGCTGCGGTTCGCCGGTGGCCTCCACATCATCGGGGGCCGGGTCGTCGTCGAGGCCGAGCTTGACACCGGCGTCACCGCGCGCCGCCTGCGCAAGGCGGTGCACGAGCTCTACGGGCACACCTCCGACGTGCACCTCATCACCGCGGCCGGGCTGCGCAAGGGCACCCGCTACGTCATCCGGGTGGTGCGCGACGGTGAGGGCCTCGCTCGGCAGACCGGGCTGCTGGACCTCCGCGGCCGCCCGGTCCGCGGACTGCCCCCGCAGGTGGTGTCCGGCGGGCTGTGCGACGCGGAGTCCGCGTGGCGCGGTGCGTTCCTCGCGCACGGGTCGCTCACCGAGCCGGGCCGATCGGCCGCGCTCGAGGTGACCTGCCCGGGCCCGGAGGCGGCCCTCGCGCTGGTCGGCGCCGCTCGTCGGCTGGGCATCTCGGCGAAGGCACGCGAGGTGCGGGGCTCGGACCGCGTCGTCGTGCGCGACGGGGACGCCATCAGCGCGCTGCTCACCCACCTCGGCGCCCACGAGTCGGTGCTGGCGTGGGAGGAGCGCCGGATGCGCCGTGAGGTGCGGGCCACCGCGAATCGCCTCGCGAACTTCGACGACGCGAACCTGCGCCGCTCGGCGCGCGCCGCGGTGGCCTCGGCGGCCCGCGTGCAGCGGGCACTGGACCTGCTCGGCGCCTCGACACCCGAGCACCTGCTCGTCGCGGGACGGCTCCGGCTGGGGAACCGCCAGGCGTCCCTCGAGGAGCTCGGCCAGCTCGCCGACCCGCCGATGACGAAGGACGCCGTCGCGGGCCGGATCCGCCGGCTGCTCGCCTTGGCCGACAAGCGGGCCCGTGACCTCGGGCTGCCCGACACTGAGTCCGTGGTGACTCCCGAGATGCTCGAGGTCGATGTCTGACCGCTCGATCCGGTGTCACCCACAGGCATGGGATCACGGTCGGATCACGGAACACCGACGGAAATGTCATGCCCGGGCGGTGCGAGCGCATAGGTTGCGCGCGTCGAGAAGCCGTCCCCATGGCTCTCGGGTGAGGAGGCAACCGTGGCCCGCTACCGAGGTAGGCACCGGAGACCGACGGACACCGCCCGTCGGCTGACCCGCATCGCACTCGCAGGTTCCGTCGCCGGGGCGCCCCTGTTGGCTGTGCTGGTCCCGGGTACCGCATCCGCCGCGTCCGACAAGACGTGGGACCGCCTGGCGGAGTGCGAGGCAAGCGGCGACTGGTCCGCCAACACCGGGAACGGGTACTACGGCGGTCTGCAGTTCTCGTCGTCGACCTGGCGCGCGTTCGACGGCGACGAGTTCGCGTCGCGGGCCGACCTCGCGAGTCGCGCGGAGCAGATCATCGTCGCCGAGCGGGTCCTCGAAGGCCAGGGCTGGAACGCCTGGCCGACCTGCTCCCGCAAGGTCGGTGCGCGCAGCGAGGGTTCCACGCCGCGTGACACCCCGCCACCGCCGACGGAGTCACTGCCGGCGGCGCCGGCTCCGCTACCCCCGGCAGCACCGAAGCCGGCCCCGGCTCCCGTGCTACCGCTGGATCCGGATCAGTGGCCGGGGCTGCCGATCCCCGACCTGCTGCCGATCAACTCGCTGCCGCTGTCTGCGTCGCCGCGCTGACCGGCTCGCTCAACCCGCACTAGGGTGTCGGGCAACCGACTAGCGAGGAGATGCGACGTGACGGTTCGTGTAGGAGTCAACGGGTTCGGCCGGATCGGGCGCAACTACTGGCGCGCGATCGCAGCGGGAGGCCACGACATCGACATCGTGGCGGTCAACGACCTGGGCGATGTCGCGACGATGGCGCACCTGCTCAAGTACGACAGCGTGCTGGGCAGGCTCTCGGAGGATGTGCGCGTCACCGACGAGGGCATCGCGGTCGGCGGGCGCACGATCAAGGCGCTCGCCGAGCGGGACCCCGGCAAGCTCCCGTGGAAGGATCTCGGCGTCGACGTCGTGATCGAGTCGACGGGCTTCTTCACCAACGCGTCGGACGCTCGAAAGCACGTCGACGAGGGCGGCGCCAAGAAGGTCATCATCTCGGCGCCTGCCAAGGGCGAGGACCTCACGGTGTTGCTCGGTGTGAACGACCAAACCTACGACGGCTCGCAGACGGTGATCTCGAACGCCTCGTGCACCACCAACTGCATCGGGCCGATGGCGAAGGTGCTGCACGACAGCTTCGGCATCGAGCAGGGCCTGATGACCACCATCCACGCGTACACCCAGGACCAGAACCTGCAGGACGCCCCGCACAAGGACCTGCGGCGCGCGCGGGCGGCGGCGATCAACATCGTGCCGACGTCCACCGGCGCGGCGGCGGCGATCGGCCTGGTGCTGCCGGAGCTCAACGGCAGGCTCGACGGCTATGCGATGCGCGTCCCGGTCCCGACCGGATCGGTGACGGATCTCACTGCCACGCTCTCGCGCGAGACGACGGTGGACGAGGTCAACGAGGCGTTCCGCGATGCCGCGGAGGGCGGCCTCGCCGGCATCCTGCGCTACAGCGAGGAGCCGATCGTCTCCTCCGACATCATCACCGACCCCGCCTCGTGCATCTACGACGCGCCGCTGACCAAGGTCATCGGAAACCAGGTGAAGATCGTCGGCTGGTACGACAACGAGTGGGGTTACTCGAACCGGCTCGCCGACCTCACGCTGCTGGTCGGCTCCAAGCTGTGAGGAGCCTCGACGATCTGCTCGCGGCGGGCGTCACCGGGCGGTACATCCTGGTGCGAGCAGACCTGAACGTGCCGCTGGACGGCACCCGCATCACCGACGACGGCCGCGTCCGTGCCTCGTTGCCCACGCTCACCGCCCTGCGCGACGCCGGCGCCCGCGTGGTCGTCGTCGCGCATCTGGGGCGGCCGAAAGGAGCGGCGGACCCGGCGTTCTCCCTCGCCCCGGTGGCGGAGCGGCTCGGCGAGCTGCTCGGTACGCCGGTGGCGACCGCGACCGACGTCGCGGGGTCGTCGGCCCGGTCGACGGTGGACGGCCTCGCGGACGGTGACGTGGCACTGCTGGAGAACGTGCGGTTCGACCCGCGGGAAACCCCCGAGGACGCCGACGAGCGGGGTGCGCTCGCCGACGAGCTCGTCGCGCTGGTGGGCGCGGACGCGGCGTTCGTGTCGGACGGCTTCGGCGTGGTGCACCGCGAGCAGGCCTCCGTCGTGGACGTCGCGCAGCGGCTCCCCGCGTACGCCGGGGGGCTGGTGCAGCGTGAGGTGGACGTGCTGCGCACGCTCACCGGTGACCCGGCGCGGCCCTATGCCGTGGTGCTCGGCGGGTCGAAGGTGTCGGACAAGCTCGGCGTGATCGCCGCGCTGCTGCCGTCGGTCGACACGCTGCTCGTGGGGGGCGGGATGTGCTTCACGTTCCTCGCGGCGCAGGGCCACGCGGTGGGGGGCTCGCTGCTGGAGTCCGATCGGCTCGCCGACTGCCGTCGGCTGCTCGAGGACGCCGGTGGGAAGATCGTGCTGCCGAGCGACGTGGTGGTGGCCCGCGAGCCCGCGGACGACGCGGAGACCCGCACGGTGCCCGCCGGACAGATCCCCGACGGGTGGAAGGGGCTCGACATCGGCCCCGACACCGTGCGGGAGTTCGGTGACGTGGTGACCGGCGCGGGCACGGTGTTCTGGAACGGCCCGATGGGTGTCTTCGAGCTGCCGCCGTTCGCCGAGGGGACCCGCGGCGTCGCGCAGGCCGTGGCCGACTCCGACGCGTTCAGCGTGGTCGGCGGTGGCGACTCCGCTGCGGCCATCCGTCAGTTGCAGATCCCCGAGGACGGCTTCTCCCACATCTCCACCGGCGGCGGTGCGTCCCTGGAGTTCCTCGAGGGTTCCACCCTACCCGGCATCGCGGTTCTGGAGGTCGACTGATGGCGCGCCTGCCCGTCCGCCAGATACTGATCGCGGGCAACTGGAAGATGAACCTGCACCACCTCGAGGCGATCGGGCTCGTGCAGAAGCTCGCGTTCGCGCTGCCGGCGAAGTACTACGATCGCGTCGAGGTGGCCGTGCTCCCGCCCTTCACGGACCTGCGCAGTGTGCAGACCCTCGTCGCGGGCGACAAGCTGCTGGTGCGCTACGGGGCGCAGGACCTCTCGCCGAAGGACTCCGGCGCGTTCACCGGCGACGTCTCCGGCCCGATGCTCGCGAAGCTGGGCTGCAGCTACGTCGTCGTCGGGCACTCCGAGCGGCGCGAGCACCACGGCGAGGACGATGCCCTGGTCGGCAGCAAGGTGCGTGCCGCCTTCAAGCACGGCATCACGCCGATCCTCTGCGTGGGCGAGGGGCTGGAGGTCCGCGAGGCGGGCACGCACGTCGAGCACTGCACCGGGCAGCTGCGCGCGGCGCTCTCCGGCGTCGGTGTGGACGCGGCGGCCTCGCTCGTCCTCGCCTACGAGCCGGTGTGGGCCATCGGCACCGGGCGGGTCGCGACTCCCGCGGACGCGCAGGAGGTCTGTGGGGCACTGCGCGCGGCGCTGGCCGCCAAGTACGACAGCAGCGTCGCGGACGGTGTACGGGTGCTCTACGGGGGATCGGTGAAGGCGGGCAACATCGCGGAACTCGTCGAGCAGGCGGACGTCGACGGTGCCCTCGTCGGCGGTGCGAGCCTCGACGCGGACGAGTTCGCGAAGCTCTGCGCCCTCGCCGCGGGGGGTCCGCTACCGTAGCCGACGATCGGGTGTCCGGTTCGCGGGAGCGAGCGGGTAGCCTCGGAGCGCACGCGTCGAACAGCCGAGGGTGGAATGAGAATTTTCCTGCAGATCGTGCTGCTCATCACGAGCACGGTTCTCGTTCTGCTGATCCTGCTGCACCGCGGCCGGGGCGGTGGGTTGTCCACGCTTTTCGGCGGTGGCGTGCAGTCCAACCTGTCCGGCTCCAGCGTCGCGGAGAAGAACCTCGACCGCATCACACTGTTCGTGGGCTCGGTCTGGGTCGTCTGCATCGTGGGGATCGGGCTCCTGATCAAGATCGGCTGAGCAGCCCGGGCTCCCCCGGGTATCCCACGCAAGGGTGTGAGGGGTCGATGGGTAGTGGCAACGCGATCCGTGGAACGCGGGTCGGCGCAGGTCCGATGGGTGAGACCGAGCGGGGCGAGTCCGCGCCGCGGCACCGGATCTCCTACTGGTGCGCGAACCGGCACGAGTCCACGGTGTCGTTCGCGATGGAGGCGGACGTCCCGGAGACGTGGGACTGCCCGCGCTGCGGGTTCCCCGCGGGTCAGAACCGGCAGCAGCCTCCCTCCGCGCCCCGGAACGAGCCGTACAAGACGCACTTGGCCTATGTGAAGGAGCGGCGCAGCGACGCCGACGGGGAGGCGATCCTCGCCGAGGCGCTGGCGAAGCTGAAGGCACAGCGCGGCAGCTGAGGTTCACTCCGCCGCGCTCATCGAGCAGGAGATGACGGCCGCCCCGACGTTGACGGCCGGCCGGTTCGAGTACGACTTCGGCGACGTCGCCGGGCTGACGCCGCTGATGCCGATGTTCACCCTCGGGCACGACTTCGTCCCGAGCATCCACGCCGGGGGACTGCGCTACCACGGGGACAGCCCGCTGGTGTCCGCGCTGGTCCGGGACGGGCGCATGGAGGCGGTCGCGTACCCGCAGGCAAGGTCTTCGAGTCCGCCGTGCAGTTCGCCCGCACCGAGGGCAAGGTCGCCGCGTACGACGACCACCGCAACGGGCGGCTGATGGACGAGACCGCCTGACACGCGCCACCGAAGTGCGCGACACGCGCGGGGGTGGGGTCAGACGGCGGGGGGTGTGAAGTCGCGAGGCAGCTTCCCGGCGGCGGCGCGGTCGAGCAGCCACAGGGTGCGGCGGCGGCCGCGTGCTCCCGCTGCGGGGACCTGGACCTCGCCTGCCCCACCCAGCGCCATCGCGACCACCGGCGCCTTCGCGGCACCGGCGGCGACCATCCACACCTCCGCGGCGCAGCGCAGCGTGGGGAGGGTGAGGCTGACCCGGGTGGGCGGCGGCTTGGGGCAGCCACGGACGCCGACGACGCTGCGCTCGGTCTCGTACACCGCAGGCGAGCCGGGGAAGACCGATGCCGTGTGCCCCTCCTCGCCGAGGCCGAGCAGGCAGATGTCGAACGTCGGCACCGGCCCGTGGTCCTCCGGGCGGGCGTGGCGCTCGAGCAGCGCCGCGTACTCGCGGGCCGCGGCGTCGGGGTCGTCACCGGACGGGCCGTCGGACGGTGCCATCGGGTGCACCCGCGCGGGGTCGACGCCGACGTGGTCGAGCAGCGCTTCCCGCGCCTGGGTCTCGTTGCGATCCGGGTGCCCGGCAGGCAGGAACCGCTCGTCGCCCCAGTAGAGCTCGACGCGGTCCCAGTCGACGGCACCGGCGGCCTGCGTGGCGGCGAGCCGGCGCAGCAGCTCGATCCCGATGCCGCCGCCGGTCAGCACGACCGACGCCCAGCCCCGCGCGGCCTGCACG
>JALYQB010000775.1 GCA_030856045.1 Actinomycetota bacterium | reverse complement strand
CCCAACAGGGCGTCGTGCCGGCCCCGCCGAACAGCTGGTCGTCCCCTGCGCCGCCCTGGATCGCGTCCGGTACGGCTGACAAGGTCGCCGACGTGATCGCCTCGGGCGCATTCGCGCGGACTCGACGACGCCGAGCCGCACCAGCCGTGCCGGGACCCCGAACAACGCGAATGCCTCCACATGCGCGGTGGCCCGATGCGGGCGACGTAGCGCATGACGATCTCGTTGATCGCCCAGCCGCTCATCGGGCCGTCACCGAGGTGGGCGTGCTTGCTTACCGCCCGGTAAGAGAGCTCGCAGGAACCGGTTGAGACGCCCACCTGCATTGCCGGATAGACTTCGCTTGGATGAAGAACGCGCGCCTCGACCGGCCGCCTCCCCGCTTCACCATCGGTGGTCGCCGCGAGAGTGTGATCAGCGACGCGAGAGTGTGATCAGCGACCGACTCTCGGTACGAGGGTTACTGTAAGGCCCTCAGCTTGTCTTTAAACCCGTCGAGACGGACGGGTTCGGACACAAGCTCAGGGGGTGAGGAGCTTGTCGAGGTTTCGGGTGATGTCCCATGCACCGTCCGAGGTATTCGACAGCACGGTGTGGGTGAAGTGGGCGATGGGGTCGTGGACGGTTCGGAAAGACACTCCGGCGTCGAATCCCTCGAATATCACTGTGTCGCGCGATTCGTGGAGCCAGAATCCCAGGCCAAAACGCATGGACTCCGACGGCACGTCGCTGCGGGAGCGCACCATCTCTTCGACCCAGTCCGTTGACACGATTCGGCCAGCGAACAACGCGGTCCACAGGGAGTGGAGATCTGCCGCGGTGGAGTAGATGCCGCCGTCTCCACTTCCTCGGACCGGGAGGTGGAACACATTGGTCCTGAGTCCGTCGGTTGTGAGATAGCCGAGTGCGGCGCAACCGGGAAGTTCGTCCGAACGCAGGAACGCCGTGTCGCGCATGCCGGCAGGGTCGCACACCCGGTGCTGCACCAGCTCATGAAAGGGTGTGCCACTGGTGCGCTCCGCGATCAACGCGAGCACGACGTAGCCGCTGTTGTTGTAGGAAAACCGTTCGCCTGGCGCGAACTTGTCCGGATGTCCGTCGAGCACTCGCAGGTACTGCTCGGTGGTGGCAAGTTCGTGAACGGGGACGGGCAGCAGGTAGTCGGTGATCGCGTGATCAGCGTCCTCATCGAAGTAGTCACCGATGCCCGATCTGTGGGCGAGCAGTTGCTCGACCGTCACATCATCACCGATCAGCGGCAGGTCGTCTGCGAGTACCGAACGAGCAGTCGCGGCCCGATCGAGCATGCCCTCTTCGATCAGGCTGACCACCGTCAGCGCGGTCAGTGCCTTGGTACCACTCGCGATCCCGAACTGGGTATCGAGCGTGTTCGTCACGCGGCAGCCGCGATGTGCCAGACCGTAAGCCCTGGCGAACTGGACATGATCACCGTGGTCGACGCGCACCACACCGGAGAACCCGGTCTCGGCAGCGATCCGATCGACCGAGTCCTTCACACGATTCACCATGCAAGCCTACCAAGCGCAGCTCGCGGCCGTACGCACCCAGTGCGACACGGAGGGTAGGAGGCCAGCTTCTCCCTGCCTGTCTTCCCGGCAAGAGATACATCGACTGGCAACTCAAGGGCGCCGCGGGGAAGTCCGTCGAGGGTAGCTGTTCAGCTGGTGTTGGTGTGATCTGTGGGTCTGGTGTGGGGTTCGTGTGGAGTCTCGTCGACCTGGCAGCCCGACCGCGCCGCAGAGGCAGGGCCCGCGCGTAGGTTGTCAAAGAGGTGCCTGCCGAGCGAGAGCACCCTTACGGTGTACGCTGTGCCAATATTGTGCGTGACCGTAGAGCGTCAGCATCATAACAACCAGTAGCACTGCGACGGTTCCTTCCGATCTACTGCACAAGGTCAGCACCTGGCGTCGACGGGAGGATGAAGCATGCCCGCGGGCTTACCTGCTCAGCGCCATCCATGAGGTGATTGGGAAGCCACGGATAGGTATGCCCTTTTCGGTGGTTCATACCCATGTAGGGTCCAGCGATACGCGTGAATATTTCTCGCTGGGTCGACTTGTCGCTCGTTACTTTCCCCGGTGGGACGTAGCGGCTCCCCGAGCGCGCATCCTGCCAATGTCCGGGAGTGGAGTTACGGAATCTCAGCGCGTCGCCGCCGGTGACCCGATCCCGCCCGGCCTGGCCGACCGGCCGCGCCGGGCAGCACGCACAGCCGCGGCGCGGCCATCGTCGAAGCGCGGCGGGTCGAAGGACGGGGCGTCAACCGCGGCCCGCAGTGCGGGCACGGAAGGCGGCGCGACGCGGCCGTAGCCCTCCAGCACACGCGTCAGGCGCCGCCTGCGCCCACCCGCGAACGGCCCGGCCAGGGCGACCCCGTCTCTCCCGGCCGGGCCGTTCGTCGTCCACAGCGGGGAAACGCGCCGGCTGCCTACTGATCACGGAGCCGGGTGAGTGGCCACGCCTGTGCCTCGTTCGCGGGCGGCGGCGTGTCCACATCTGTGGACACCAGAGCGACCACCTCGGCGGCGTCGGCGAGCTGATAGGTCCGGACGGGAAGAGTCCTACCCGGCGTCGCAGTTGATCGCCGCGGTAACGAGCACCACCACCCCCGCCGGCCGCAAGGTGAAGCTGTCCGAGCGTGAGATTCAGCGCCGCTTTGCAGTGCGCTAGGACGTACCGGACGGAGACGCAAATCCGCCACGCGGTGGCGGATTTCGGGAACTGGCGGGACCTCTCCGAAGCCGGCTTCCCGGCCTACGAGGCATCGCCCGGCGAGCCGCCCGCCCCTGATGGATCTGATCGGCGAACAGGGCAGCCTGATGACGTGGGAGAGCGGGTCGTCCCCGCGGTAGTACCGGACTTGGACCGGCACCCCGGCCGCCCGGTGAGAGACGGGCGGCCAGGGCGCCCGGCAGCCTACGGACCCGGCCGTTACCCTCGAGTGGAGACCACCACCACCGAGTGAGAGCGGTGAAGATCGTGGACGACAACGAGGGCATGAGTACCGGCCAGCGTGTCCGGTACTTCCGCCGGCGCGCCGGCATGACCCGCCCCGTCCTCGGTGGCCTGGTCGGGCGGTCCGCAGAGTGGGTCAAGGCAGTGGAGACCGACCGGCTGTCGACCCCCCGGCTGCCGCTGCTGGTGCGGCTTGCGGAGGTGCTTGAGGTGGACGACCTCGCTCGGCTGACGGGTGAGCAGCGGTTGACGACGGCCACCTACACGCGCGGTGCGCACGACGCGTTGCCAACAGTGGCCCGCGCGCTGGCGACGTACCCAGTGCTGACCAGTGGTGTTATCCCGGTGGCGGCCGCCGACCTCGCCGAACGGGTCACGCAGGCGTGGGGGCTGTGGCACGGTACGAAGCGCCACCGCACCGCGATCGCCGGCCTGCTGCCGAGCCTGCTGCAGGAGGCGCAGACCGCCACCCGGCTACTCGACGGCACCGAGCGGCGGTCGGCGCTGCACAGCCTCGCGCAGACCTACCACCTGGCGCAGTTGTTCCTGTCGTTTCAGCCTGCGCCCGAGCTGGTGACCATGACCGGGGACCGGGCCTTCATCGCCGCACAGGACGCCGACGCCCCGCGCGCGATGGCGGCCGCGGCCTGGTACCTCAACCACGTGTTCCGCGACGCCAACCAGCAGCACGAAGCGCGGGTCCAGCTCGTCACTGACGCGGCTGCGCTGCTATCCCCGGAGCTGGACACTGAGAGCCGCGCGCTGTGGGGGCTGCTGCAGCTGGCGGCCGCGCTGAGCCACGCCAAGGTTGGCCGCGACGGGGATGCGTGGCGGTCATGGGACGAAGCCGACCGCGCCGCGCGAGCACTGCCGGCCGACTACGTACACCCGTGGCTGCTGTTCGGCCGGGGCATGGTCGACGCCTACGCCATCACCATGAACGCCGACCTCCTACAGAGCCGCGATGCCATCCGAGCGGCCGACCGGCTCGACCTGTCGACCATGCCCAGCGCGACCCGTCGCAGCTTCCACACGATCGAGACGGCACGCGCCTACCAGCAGCGCCGCGAGCCCGTCGCCACCGTGCACCTGCTCCGCAAGGCCTACGACGAGTCTCCGGACACCGTGCGGTTCAACCTGTTCGCCCGTTCCGCGGTGACCGAGCTGCGCGACCGCGGTGGCGCCACGGTCCGCGCTGACGTGCATGACCTGGCCCGCAAGCTCGACGTCGCCAGCTGAGGGGTACGAACCGCACCCACAAACAGGGCGGTCACGTTCGTACCCTTGATGAGGCGTGGGCGCTCATAGCGTCCAGCCCGTGATCGAAACGGTTACTACCCAACCGAGGCTCAGATTGCGCACGCGGGTGCGCAATCTGGGGACTCTCACTCTCTCCGGGCAGCGTCGTGGTGGGCGGCAACGGCTGGCGGGTGCGCGGTGACCGCCCCGGCTCCGCGCTGCGGCCGGTCGCTGCCACCGCTGCACCTGGCCGAGTTAGACGAGGTGTTCCGCCAGCGGTACCACCACCGGGACCCCATCGCCCTGTGCGGCGCGGAGGTGACCGAGCCGAACCCAGACGACGGTGACCGTGACTGCCCTAGCTGCGGGGACTGTCTGCGTTACTGCCCGCAGTGCGCGCGGGAGGCGCTCCGCTGGATGGCGGGCGATGAAGCAGGTGCTCGGAATCGAACACCTGACACGACGCTCGCGTCGGGGCGGGCCGGGTCGTGATCGACCCCGTGGAGCGTGAGTCACACCGCCACGCCGTCGCCGCGCGGCGGCCGTTCGCCGCGGGGGGCGGGGCGTGCACCGTGCTCGTGCGCCGGGTCGGCGACCGGGTCGAGCTGGCCCACCACGCGGCCGCCGAGACGAGTGCGGCCCTCACCCCCGGTCAGGCGGTCGAGGTGGCGGCCGCGCTCGCCGCGGCCGCCCGCGACGGGCGCTGTGACGACGTCCCTGCCGAGTTGCCCGAGCTGCCGGGAGGGTCGCGGTGACCGTGACGATCCGGGTGCGGGTCAACCCGGCCGACGGCGACGAGTACGTGATCTACACCGACGCCGACGACGACCGCCAGCGGTGGATCGGTCAACGATCAGGTGGCCGGTGGACCGGTTGGAGTACGGCGCTCGCGTCGCGCACTGGCCCGAGTTCGAGCTGGCGATCCCGGACCGGGCCGATCCGGACCCGGAGTGCCCCGGGTCCCCCTGAACGTCGGGCCGGTCGTTGGGCGGTACGCCAAGCCTCGCCCTTTCCGGACCCGACGCCCCGGCGGGTCACCGGTCGAGTCGCATCCCCCTGCGGCTCCCGGTGGCCCGTCGGTCCTCGACGACGACGCCCCCCGGACTGAGACGTACCACGTTTCAAGTGTTGCTGAGGGTAACGAGTTCTGCGTGCTGCCCCCGCGTTCGTAGCGCGACCGGACGTCCTCGGTTCTGTCGGTGCTGGTGGTTACCGTGTTCGCACTTCCATCAGAGCACTGGAGCGGACATGAGCCTTGTGAGCGGCAACCAACCCGACGGCACCCCGACCTGGATCGACCTGGGCATCCCAGACCTGGACCGGGCGATGGAGTTCTACCGCGCGCTGTTCGGCTGGGAGTTCGACGTGGGCCCGGCGGAGACCGGGCACTACACGATGTGCCTGCTGGGGGGCCGTCCCGTCGCGGCGTTGATGGCGAACCACGACCCGGGCGCGACGGAGTTCTGGTGGAACGTCTACCTCGCCACCGCGGACTGCGACCGCACCGCCGCGCGGATCACCGACGCGGGCGGCACCCTGCTCACCGCCCCGATGGACGTGATGGACCAGGGTCGGATGGCCATCGCT
>JALYQB010000774.1 GCA_030856045.1 Actinomycetota bacterium | reverse complement strand
GTGTCCCGGTCAGCGAAGTCACCCGGCAGCGTGCGGCCGACCTGGCGGCGAGCACCGGCCGTCAGATGCAGGTGATCGTGGAGGAGGCGCTCGTCGCGTACGAGCGCGCCCTGTTCTGGGAGTCGTTTGAGAACCGATACCGCCGGCTCGCCGAGGACACCGACGCGTGGGACGCGGTGCAGGGGGAGCGACGTGGTGAGGAGTCCGCGTTGCGCGACGGCCTCGAGTGAACCGGACTGAGCAACCCCCCGACGCTCGACGCGGCGAGATCTGGCTGGTCGACTTCGGCAACCCGGTCGGCCCATCCCCCATTCGGCGCACCGCGGAGGCACTAATCTGTACGCAGGGTGATGACCGCTGCTCATGCGCCACTCTGGTTACCATCTTATGGCTGCTGCAAGTTAATTGTAGTAGTTTGTACTGTCCCTCATATGTCCCCTTCGCGCCGGGTGCGCCGCACTGTCCTGCTGTCGTCCGCGCTGGTCATCGCCGTGCTGGGCGTGGCGTGCAGCGCCCCCTCGTCGACCGGTGGCTCCGGTGACGGGACCGAGCTCGTGCTCGCCGAGGCATACGAGGACGAGACCCTGCACCCGCTCATGGGCTACGCCGTCGACGGCGCGTCGAAGCTGTTCGACGGGCTGCTGACCCACGACGCCGCCCGGGTGGTGCAGCCTGCGCTGGCCACCGAGGTGCCGGAACCGTCCGCCGACGGGCGTTCGTACACGGTGCGGCTGCGCGAGGGCGTGAGGTTCCACGACGGGTCGAGTTTCGAGGCGGCGGACGTCGTCGCCACGTACCGCACGCTGCTGGACCCGGCGTCGGCATCCCCGCTGACCACCGAGTTCGCGATGATCTCGGGTGTGGCGGAGGTCGACGAGCGCACCGTGCGGTTCGACCTCGCCTACCCCTACGCGCCGTTCCCGCACAAGCTCGTGCTGGGCATCGTGCCCAGCGAGGCGGTCGCCGAACCCGGCCCGCTGGAGGACTCGGCCTTCAACTCCGAGCCGGTCGGCACCGGGCCCTTCCGGCTCGCCGAGTGGCGCAAGGGCGACCGCATGATCATGGAGGCCAACGAGTCGTACTGGGACGGCGCGCCGGAGATCAAGCGGCTGGTCGTCGTGTTCGCCATCGACGACAACACCCGCGCGCAGCGGATGCGTTCCGGCGAGTTCGACGGGACGGTGATGCCCCCGGCGCTGGCCGAGACGTTCCGCGGGCTCGACGGCTACCGGGTGATCAGCCACACCAGCGCGGACTACCGCACGATCATGTTGCCGACCGGGAACTCCGTCACCGGTGACCCGGGGGTGCGGCTCGCGCTGAACCACGCCGCGAACCGCCAGGGCATGATCGACGCCCTGCTCGCGGGCCACGGCGCGCCCGCGTACACGCCGATCCCGGAGGTGCTCGGCACGTACGCGGAGCCGTCGGCGCAGTTCGGTTTCGACCCGGCCAGGGCCGAGCGGATCCTCGAGCAGGCCGGCTGGGTGCCGGGTCCGGGCGGCACCCGTGCCCGCGACGGTGTCCCGGCCCGGTTCACGCTGATGTACCCGGCATCGGACACCGTGCGCAAGGACCTCGCCCAGGCCTTCGCGTCCGACGCTCGCGCGGTCGGCGTCGACATCGAGCTCGAGGGGCTGGGCTGGGAAGCCATCGAGCCCCGGATGGGCGCCGACGCGCTCGTGCTGGGCGGCGGCACCCCATTCGACCCCGACCTGGTGTCCTACCAGCTGCTGCACTCCTCGTTCGCCGCCGACGGCTTCAACAACCCCGGCTCGTACGCCAACCCCGAGGTGGACGCCGCGCTCGACGTGGCGCGTCGTTCGACCGACGAGGCCGAGCGGGTCGACGCCTACCAGCGGTTCCAGCGCGCCTACGTCGCCGACCCCGCCATGGTGTTCCTCACCTTCCTGGAGCACACCTACGTGGTGCGTGACGGCTGGCAGGGCTACCAGCGGATCGTCGACCCGCACGCCCATGGCGTGACATGGGGTCCGTGGTGGAACCTGCAGGACTGGACACCGGCGGCGTGAGCGAGCGCAGCGAGCGGGCCACCGGACACAACAGCACCGCGCAGGGTGCCCCGAGCCGTACGCGGGCGATCGGCTGGCTGGTGGCCCGGCGGCTGGCGTTCGCGGTGCCCGTGATGGTGATCGTGTCCGCGGCCATGTTCGCGCTCGCCGCGGCGTCCCCGTTCGACCCGATCTACCAGTACTACGGTGTGCAGATCTTCACCGCCTCCGACGAGGACATCGCCAGGGCACGCATCGAGCTCGGCCTGGACGACTCCATGGTCGTCCAGTTCGGACGGTGGGCGGGTGGCCTGCTGTCCGGTGACCTCGGGGACAGCCGCTCGCTGCGCCAGCCCGTCGCCGAGGTGATCGCCGAGCGGCTGCCGTGGACGCTGTTGCTGGTCACGGTCGGCCTCGTGATCGCGATGCTGGTGGCGCTGGTGGTCGGCATCGTGGCGGCGTGGCGGCAGGGTGGCTGGTTCGACCGGGTCGTGACCGGGGCGGCGCAGGCGATCGAGGGCATCCCGGCGTTCGTGCTGGCGCTCGGCGCGATCGCGCTGTTCGCGCTCGGGCTGGGGTGGCTGCCGGTGGCTGGGCTCACCGACGCGGGTGCCGACGCCACCGTCGGTCAGGTGGCCCGTCACCTCGTGCTGCCTGCGGCCGTGCTCGGCGTCTCACAGTCGCCGTGGTTGTTGCTGCATGTGCGGCAGTCGCTGCTGGGTGCGCTCGCGGACGACCACGTCACCGGCGCGCGGGCGCGGGGGCTGTCCGAGCGGGTGGTGGTGCTGCGCCACGCGCTGCCCACGGCGCTGCTGCCGTTCGTGACGCTGATCGGGGCGCGGGTGCCGGAGCTGGTGACCGGCGCGGTGCTCGTGGAGGTGGTGTTCTCCTGGCCCGGCGTGGCCGCGGCGGTCGTGCAGGCCGCGCTCGCCGTCGACTACCCGCTGCTGGCCACGCTGACGTTGTTCGCCACCGCGGCGGTGCTGCTCGGCTCCCTGCTGGCCGACGTGCTGACCGCGGTCCTGGATCCGAGGGTGGCAACCGATGGCTGAGACGGTGCTGGCCCCGACGGGCACCCGGCGCGACCCGGGGCCGTGGCGGAGCGCCGCGCGC
>JALYQB010000768.1 GCA_030856045.1 Actinomycetota bacterium | reverse complement strand
AACGGCTGGCTCTGGGGACGCGGCGGCTCGGATTCCAAGGTGGCCGTTGCGAAGGCGACGGCGCGCCGAGCGACGTGGCCGGGGTGATGATCGGCTACCCCGGGATGGACACACTCGTCATCGGCGGACGCGGCGTATACCGCACCCGACTCCACGTCCACGGAACGTCCTCGCACTCCGGGGGCAGCACGCCGACCCCCAACGCCATCGAGAAAGCCGCGCACCTCACCCGCGCACTGTCCGCACTGGAACTCCCCGACGGAGCCACCGAAGAGTTCCCCTTGCCCGGCAAGCTGACCGTCACCGCCATCACCGGCGGACAGGGTTACTCGGTCACCCCCGATCTGTGCACCCTCAACGTCGACATCCGAACGACACCCGGTTTCGACGATCCCGCCGCCGCGGCACTGCTGGAGCGCACCGTGGCCGAGGTCGACCACACCTGGCCCGACACCCGACCGACGCTGATCGAGGTCACCACCCGGTGGCCTGCGTTCGCCCTGCCCGCCGATTCGCCGCTGCGGGCCACCATGATCGATGCCGCCGCCGCGTTCGGGGTGGACACCGAACCCAAGATCGCCGGGCCGTCCAACATCGGGAACTACCTGGCCCGCCTCGGCATCCCCGCCACGGCCGGCTTCGGCGTCACCCACACCGGGCTGCACGCCACCGATGACAGGAACGCTTCCGCACCGACACCGTGCCCACAGTCCACGCCATCTACCACACCGCGCTGCTGCGGTTACTCAGCGAGCGGGGAGCGGACCGAGCTTGCACTGTTCACCAGCGCTGAAGCCGATCGACAACACCGGCGGCGCGGCAGGATTCGGACGTCCGGTGGGGCTAGCCGCGCAGGACTAGCTCGATGCTTGGTCCGGACGTTGCCAGGTAGCCGGGTCGGCGCTGGTTTGCTCACCGGTGGCCATGTCCTTGACCTCGTGGGGCTTGCCGTCATCAAATGGGGAACCAGACGTACGGGATGCCCTTACGGGAGGCATAGCGGATCTGCTTGGTGAGTTTGTCGGCCTGGTGGTACAGCTCGGTGTTCCTTAGTGTCATAGGGTGAACGCACCCTCACCGAGTGCACCGCTCTGGGTTAGCTCCCCGGGGCACCGGTGAGGGACCTGCTACTCGGTGAGAACGAGGTGCTCGAATGGACGTTGACGAAGCGCACACGATCGGCTGGCGGCTGTGGCGTGTCCGTGACGATCGGCGCAAGTCGCTGCGGGTGATCGCCGGGCTGGCCGGGATGAGCAAGGACACCCTGAACCGGATCGAGCGCGGTCTGCTGTCCCCGACGCTGAGTCAGATCCATGCCCTCGCTGATGCGCTCCAGATCTCCGCGTCGGAGCTGACCAGGCTCCCCGTGCCCGCGCCGGCCAACGGACACACCG
Organism: Actinomycetota bacterium; assembly: GCA_030856045.1. GTDB lineage: Bacteria > Actinomycetota > Actinomycetes > Mycobacteriales > Pseudonocardiaceae > JALYQB01. The sequence goes on along the minus strand of JALYQB010000768.1, from coordinate 4,498 downwards.
ATTCCACCATTGAAGCCATTCGCCGCACGCTCGACGCTATCGACGTCGGCCACCCCGGCGGCATGGTGCTCCCGCTGGTGGTGCTGCGGAGCCGGGTGGACCTTGTTCACATCCAGTTGCGGGCGTGCGAGTTCGCCGAGGTGGCCACCGAGTTGCCCGGCCTGATGCGGGACCTGCACACAACGCTAGGCACCGGCAACATCGACCACCACCGTGAGGTGCTCGCCTTGGGGGTGCGGTTGCACGTGCACGTGGTCAGGATGTGGCTCAACGTGGCGTTCGCCTCCCTGGACCTGCGCCGGCAGGTGGTGTCCCTGGCACGTCGGCTGGCCCAGGAGCACGGCGACCCGGCACAGCTCGGGGTCGCCGCGTTCGGCGTCGCCGATCTGCTGAGCGTGAACGGGGGGCTCGAATCGGCTCGCGCTGTGCTGGAGGACCTCACCCTGCCTTCGGCCACGCGGGACACCGCAGGGTTGCTGGCGGCGGTACTCGCGGTACACAGCATGATGGCCGTGGTGTCCGGGCGTCCGGGTGATGCCACCGCCCCGATGGAGTCGGCCGCTGACCTTGCCGCTTATTTCGGCGAGAACCCCGATGACTCATTGGGATTCGGGTTCGGCCCGACCACTGTCGCCTTTCGCCGGGTGCGTCTGGCGCTGGAGGCTGGGGACCCGGACCGTGCGGTGAGCATTGCTGAAGAGGTCAACCCCCTTGACAATCCGTTTCCAGCGAGCCGCGTTTATCACTGGGTGGGATACGGACGTGCCCTGGCCCAGTTGCGGGGACGCCATGACGACGCTGTGCGGACGTTGCGTACAGCGGAGAGGGTCAACCCTCATCGTGTGCTGCGGGACCCGTTGGTCCGCGACACCATCGCCGTGCTGCTCAGGCACTCGCGCCGCGACACGGTCGGCCAGGAGCTGCGGGGCATGGTCCGCCGGGCCGGGCTGCCCGTGTAGCCCATCCGGGGATGTCTCTGCTGAGAGACATAGGCGGATCGTCGTCCGCTACCGCGGTCACCCGGCGCTGACCCGTGACAGGAGACGTCTCCTCTGAGCGACGCCCCGCTGTCGTGGCTGGGCCACGCTCTGCGCTTTCGGGTCAGGGAACCTCTGATGGAAGCGAGGGAACGCGGTCATGGTGAGGGGTAACACGGCTGAGCCGGTGATCTTGCAGCGGGGGGGTGAGCGCGCTCGGGTGGCCGTGGACGGCAAGCGGACCAACGCGCTGTCGGAGGCGGGTGCGCGGGTAGCCGAGGCGATCCTGGACGGTTGTCCGGTGAGCGCGCCGAAGCGGAGTCCACTGCATCTGGTGGTGATCGATGACGCCCTGGACGAGATACACCGGGGCGGGGCCTGGATGGCGTCGTGCGGGGCATTGGTGCCGGCCGCGGCGCTGCCGCCGTGGGAGTGCCCGGAGGGCTGCGAGTGCGAGCTAATGATGGGCTACTACCGGGAGTGTGTGCGGGTGGCCGCCGAGCCCAACGGCCTGTGCGATGGTACGGGAGCGGCGCGGTGAGCGAGCACAGCCCGAGACCCGAGCTCGATGAGAGCAGGGAGCTGGAGGCGTTGCGGGCGCCGGCGGGTTGTGGCCGGTCGCTACCCGGGCTGCACCTGGCGGATTTGGATGAGGTGTTCACGCAGCGGCGCCGGCACCGGACGCCCATCGTGTTGTGCTGCGCCGACGTGGCCGACCCGGACGACATGGCCGACCGCGACGACGACGGGCGTGACTGCCCCGGCTGTGTGGACTGTCTGCGCTACTGCCCGGACTGTGTGCGCGAAGCGGTCGAGTGGAGTGCTCGACGCGACGGCGCTGGGGCGGGCGGTGGTGGCTGAGGCTGACCGTACCAAGGTCGTGCCGGGCGACGGGGTCACCGACTCGCAGCTGGCGGTGTTGTTTCGCCAGCTGCGATGGGCGCTGGACGACGCTGCGCACGACTTTCCCGACGCAGGTCCAGACCGTGAAACGGGTCGGGCCGTGGACCGCAGGCGCGAGTGTGGCAGACCCCAGATCGCGCCCATGCTCGGCCCCTGCTCATGCTGCAGTCGGGAGCCATGAATTTCTCCCGACCGGTGATGCAGCCCGCATCACCGCACAAGCTCCTGCCGGAGACACCGGCAGGTAGGAAACGACCCGAAAGGTCAGCACATGACCGCAATCCTTGACACCCCCGCTGATCGGAATTACCGGTTCGCCGACGAACCGCTGGCTGGGGATAGTGCACAGTTCCCACTGTCCCGCGGCTCGGTCGCCTCCAGCCCCGACGAGCCACCGTCACCTGCGGGCGTGCGCCCGTGGTGCCTGCGGCGGATGGCACCGATACCGTTCCAGGGGGTGCCCAGCCCGGTCGGTGACTACGACCCGGTGCGCCAGATCCGGGTCGACGGCGAAGGCCGACCGCTGATCGAGATGGGGCCCCCGACCGCACCCACCACGGGCAGCACGGACGGTTCCGAAGGGGACCCGTCCGAGGACTACAACAACGACTGACCGATGTCGATACTCATCTTGGCCGAAGAGCGGGACCCGAGCGCCGACACAATGGTGCTCGCCCTTCAAGACCGCGGGGCGAAGGTGCACCGGTTGAACACCGCCTGGTTCCCCACGCAGCTGAGCATCTCCGCTCGGCTGCGTGGGGACCGCTGGACCGGTCACCTGCGCACCGAACACCACGTGGTCGACCTAGAGGAGATCCACGCAGTCTGGTACCGCTCGCCGAAGGCATACCGTTTCCCGTCCGGGCTGAACACAACCGAACACGAGCACGCGAAGGTCGAATCCAAGTACGGGCTTGGCGGCGTGCTGATGTCACTCCCGGCCCTGTGGGTCAACCACCCGGCACGCCTGGCCGACTCCGCCTACAAGCCGTACCAGCTCGCCGTAGCGGCCCGGTGCGGCTTGCAGGTGCCCGACACGCTGATCACCAACTGCCCGGAGTCCGTCGACAACTTCGCATCCGAGGGAAAGACGGTCAACAAGATGCTCGGTGCGGTCTCCATCGCGGAGGGCGGGGTGCGGAAGTTCGCCCACACCCGCGCGATTGACGTCACTGATCTGGCCGATCTGCGCGGCGTCGAGGTCACCGCGCACCAGTTCCAGCAGTGGGTGGCTAAAGCGCACGAGGCTCGGATGTTCGTTGTCGGCGAGCACATCACGACCGCCGCGATCTACTCGCACACGGAGGCGGCCCATATCGACTGGCGCACCGGATATGGCAGCAACACCTACGAGCTGGTCGAGCCGCCAGTCGAGGTCATCGAGAGCGTCCGTCGTCTCATGGCAGAAACGGGCCTGGTCTACGGTGCCCTCGACTTCGTGATCGGCCCGGATGAATCTTGGGCGTTCTTGGAAATCAACGCGGGAGGACAGTACGGCTGGATTGAGGACGAAACTGGAGCTCCGCTCACCGACCAACTCGCCGACCTCCTCATGAGAGGCCCCCTGTGACCACGACCGCACCCGATTGGGCCGCGCACGCACGGCTTCTCGCCGATTTGTTGAGGGAACGCGGCGACATCGAGACACCGGAATGGCACGACGCCGTCGAACGCGTGCCTCGCCACGCCTTCGTGCACCGCGCGTACGAGCAGGACAACACCGGCCAGTGGACGAGCTGGGAAACCGACGCACACTGGGAGCGCGTATATGCGCCGAAAACTCTCGTCACAGCCCTGGATAGTCGGCGCGGCTACCCGGAGCCTGCGTCGTCGAGCACGAATCCTGAGCTGATGGTGCGGATGCTCGAAATGCTCGACGTCCGCGATGATCACCGTGTCCTGGAGATCGGTACCGGCACCGGCTACAACGCCGCGCTGCTGTCCCGCCGCCTCGGCGACACCAAGGTGTTCTCCGTCGACATCGACCCGGAGCTAGTCGCGCTTGCAGGGCAGCGACTCAGCAGCGCGGGCTACCGGCCCACCCTCGCCGCCGTCGACGGGCAAGGCGGGTTGCCCGAGCACGCACCGTATAACCGGATCATCGCGACCTGCTCCGTCCCGGCCGTCCCCCTGTCCTGGGCGGAGCAGCTCGCGCCCGGCGGCAGTGTCCTCGTCGACCTCAAACTCGCCATCAGCGCCGGGAACCTCGTTCACCTCCACCGCCAAGACGACGGCACGTTGGAGGGCCGATTCGCTACCAGGTGGGCGTCGTTCATGGCGATGCGGCACGAGGACGACAACCTCGTTTCGGTACCCCGCGTCGAGCAGGCCGACGGCGAACGGTGCTACACCACTGCCGCACCGGTCCCGCCGTGGGGTACGCCGGTGGTGTGGTTTCTCGCGCAGCTCGGTGGCCTTCCCCGCGAGGTGGAGTTCGGTGCGGTGCTCGACCCCGAAAGCCGACGGCCATACGCAGCCAGCCTCACCGGGTCGGACGGCTCGTGGGCCCGCGTCGATCTCGCTGACCACACCGTGACCGAAGCCGGGAGCATCTCACTGTGGGAGCCGATCGAGTGGGCTTACCGACTGTGGGTCGACACCGACCGGCCCGGCTGGGA
>JALYQB010000767.1 GCA_030856045.1 Actinomycetota bacterium | reverse complement strand
GCTGTGGGTAGCCGCGGGCCTGTGGGAGCGCGACGTCGACGCCGGGGGCGACGGCGCACAGCACGCGGCGCACGAATGCGGGGTGCAGGAACGGCAGGTCGGTGGACGAGACGTAGGCGACCTCGGCGCGACCGGCCAGCGCGGTGAGCCCGGCGGCGATGCCCTGCAGCGGGCCGAGGCCCTCAGTCGGGTCCTCGACGACGTCGACGCGGGCGGGCAGCGGCGGCAGCTCCTGCCCGGGCGCGCGAACCACCAGCACCGGGCCGTCCACCACCCGGGAGAGCACACCCAGCGTGCGCCGGAGCAGCGTGGAGCCGTGCCACTCCAGCGCAGCCTTAGGGGTACCCATGCGGGAGGACCGCCCCCCCGCGAGCACCACACCCCCGCTCGTCACGCCGCCGACGGTACCGGGTACTCGCACCGCGTCCCGGAACCTCCCGACGCAGCCTGACCGCGACATGGATGCTTGTCGCGGTCAGGTGGTGAGGTTGCGGCCCGACGACGGCTCGAAGACCTGCACCTGCTCGGCATCGAACCAGATCTCGATCTTCTCGCCCTCCGTCGCCGAGGACGCGGCCGACAGCCGGGTGGTGATCTGGCTGCCGCTGGAGCCCAGGTCGGCGGTACCGGCGTCGGCGGCGAGCTCCTCCAGCTCGGCGGACGACGCGCGGTCCCCGGAGAGGGAGAAGTAGGCGTACTTGTCCGAGCCCATCGACTCGAGTACCTCGACCTGCGCCGAGAACGTCCCGCCCTGCGAGCGCTGGTGGTCCTCGACGAGCGCTGCGTCCTCGAAGTGCTCGGGCCGGATGCCGAGGATCACCTCACGGGGGGACTCCGCCTCCTCCAGCGCCCGCCGCACCCGGTCGACCAGCGGCAGGTCCCCGAGCGCGGTCCGCAGTGAGTTCCCCGCCACGGTGCCCGGCAGGAAGTTCATCGACGGCGAGCCGATGAAACCCGCCACGAACAGATTCGCGGGGTGGTCGTAGAGCTCCTGCGGGGCACCCATCTGCTGCACGAGACCCCCGCGCATCACGACGACCCGGTCGCCGAGCGTCATCGCCTCGGTCTGGTCGTGGGTGACGTAGACGGTGGTCGTGCCCAGCCGCTGCTGGATGCGGGAGACCTCGGTGCGCATCTGCACGCGGAGCTTGGCGTCCAGGTTGGACAGCGGCTCGTCCATGAGGAACACCTTGGGGCTCCGGACGATCGCGCGGCCCATCGCGACGCGCTGCCGCTGCCCGCCGGATAGGTTGGAGGGCTTGCGGTCCAGGTGCGGGATGAGGTCCAGGACGCCCGCCGCCTCCTCGACCTTGGAGTTGATGGTCTGCTTGTCGATCTTCGCCATCTTCAGGGGAAACGCCATGTTCTCCCGCACGGTCATATGCGGGTACAGCGCGTAGGACTGGAACACCATCGCGATGTCGCGATCCTTCGGTGCCTTCTCGTTGACCCGTTCGCCCCCGATGCGCAGCTCACCCTCGGTGATGTCCTCCAGACCCGCGATCATGTTCAGCGTCGTCGACTTCCCGCAGCCCGAGGGGCCGACGAGGATGACGAACTCGCCGTCCGCGATCTCGATGTCGATCTCGGAGACGGCGAGCGCCCCGTCCGGGAACCGCTTGGTCACACCGTCCAGCTCGATCTCGGCCACGACAGCAACTCCTTCGATGTTCAACCCTGACGAGCAGGTCTCAGCCCTTCACGGCACCGGACGTCAGCCCGGCGACGATACGACGTTGGAAGAACAGCACGAACAGGATGATCGGGATCGTGATCACGACGGCGGCCGCCGCGATCGACCCGGTCGGCTCCTCGAACTGCGAGCTGCCGGTGAAGTTCGCGATCGCGGCAGGCACGGTCCGCGACGCCTCGGTGGAGGTCAGCGAGATCGCGAACAGGAAGTCGTTCCAACAGAAGATGAACACGAGGATCGCGCTCGTGACCACCCCCGGCGCGGCCAGCGGGACGATGACCGAGCGGAACGCCTGGGCGGGGGTCGCGCCGTCCATCTTCGCCGCCTTCTCCAGCTCCCACGGGATCTCGCGGAAGAACGCCGAGAGCGTGTAGATCGCCAGCGGCAGCGAGAACGTGATGTAAGGCAGGATCAGTCCCGGCCAGGTGTCGAACAGCCCGATCGCCCGTTCGATCTCGAACAGCGGGCTGACGAGCGAGATCTGCGGGAACATCGCGATCAGCAAGGAGACGCCGACCAGCACTTTCTTGCCAGGGAAGCTCAGCCGCGCGATGGCATAGGCCGCCATGGTGCCGATCACCACGGCCAGCGTGGTCGCGATCAGCGCGATGCCGATCGAGTTGATCAGCGCCCGGGTGAACTCGCTGGTGGCGAAGATGCCGCCGTAGTTGTCCAGCGTCCAGACCCGCGGCACGAAGTTCCCGTCGGTGACCGTCTCCGTCGTCTTGAAGGACAGACTCGTGATCCAGAGCACGGGCACCAGGGCGTACACGATCACCACGATGTTGAGCAGCGACCACCCGGCCTTGCGGCTCGGGGTGTCCACGACGGCCATCATCGCCTCCCTTCGGCAGCGCCGACGTCGGAGCCCGGCGCCGCGGCACCGAAGAGCTTGATGAACAGGAACGCGATGAGGGCGACGGAGATGAAGATCAGGATACTGATCGCCGAACCGATGCCGAGGTTGAACGCCCCGAAGAGGTTGTTGTAACCGAGGATCGACACCGACCCCGTCCCGTTGTTGCCGCGGGTGAGCACGTAGATGTTGTCGAAGACGCGGAAGGCGTCCAGGGTGCGGAACAACAGCGCGACGAGGATCGCCGGCTTCATCATCGGCAGGATGATCCTGGTGAGGCGTTGCCAGGGCCCGGCGCCGTCGACCTGGGCCGCCTTGAGCAGGTCGTCGGGTACCAGTGCCAGGCCGGCCAGCAGCAGCAGCGCCATGAAGGGCGTCGTCTTCCACACCTCCGCGAGGACCACGATCGCCAGCGCGGGGAGCTGCTCGGTCAGCGGCGCCGTTCCCTCCGGGAGCAGGTTGGCCAGATATCCGGTGTCCGGGGTCCATGCGTACTGCCAGCTGAAGGCCGCCGCCACCGTGACGATGCCGTACGGGATCAGCACCACGGTCCGGACGGTGCCACGGCCGAAAATCGTGCGGTGCATGATCAACGCGAGCGCGAGCCCGAGCGCCAGCTCGATCGCCACCGAGATCACGGTGATCGCCATGGTGACGAGGAACGCGCTCCACCAGTACTGGTCGGTGAGCACCGCGGCGTAGTTGCCCAACCCGACGAACTGCTTCTCGTCGGGAAAGCGCAGGTCGTAGCGCAGCAGGGACAGCCAGACGGCGTAGCCGATGGGGTAGGCCGTCACCGCCACCATGACGATGACCGCGGGCGCGCAGAGCATCGCGGCGAGCCGACGTTCGGCGCGAGCCCCCTCCGACCGCCGCCGTGCACCGGTGTCGGGTGCCGGGCGGTCCGCGGACCGCTGCGGGGCTTCGGTGGCGGTCATGCTGCCGCCTCCGCGGAGAAGAATACGTCGGCGGTCATGCTACCGCCTCCGCGGAGAAGAATACGTCGGCGGTCATGGCACCAGCCCTTCGGAGTTGACGGCGCGTTCCACCTGCTCGGCGAGGTATTCGACCATGCTGTCCGGATTGATCTCGCGCGGCGGGTTGAGCGCCGCCGAGAGCACGATCGAGATGCTCTGGTAGGCGGGCGACGGCGGCCGCACGCTCGCGGTGTCGAGCGACTGCTTGATGGCCTCCCACGCCGGGTACTCCGCTTGGAATGCGGGGTCGGTGTAGAGCGCCTCGAGGGTGGGCGGGACACCGCCCTCGACAGCGTTGCGGAGCTGGTTGTCACGGTTGCGCAGGCACTGGACGGCCTCGACCGCCTGCTCGGGATGTCGGCTCGTCGACGACACCGCCAGGTTCAGCCCGCCGATGGTGACCGCCGCGGGTTCGCCCTCGACGACGGACGGGAACGGGGCCCACTCGAAGACGTCACCCACCCGACGCCCGGTGTCCCGGTTCGTCGGGTTGCCCTGCTCGTCGATGAAGGATCCGCCGCCGTTCTCCGCGATGCCGGGGAGCACGAACGGGTAGTTGACCTGGAAGACGGCTCGGCCGGACTCCATCGCGAGCCGCCCGGCACCCTCGTCCCGCTGCGACAGCGACGGGTCCGCACCCCGGGCGGTGGCCACCCTCTTCATGATCTCCAACGCCTGCCGGGCTGCATCACCTTCGTCAAGGGTCACCGTCGTGCCGTCCTCGGCGACGATGCTGCCGCCTGCGCTGGTCAGCAGCGTGTTGAACCAGACGGTGATGCCCTCGTACTGCGCGGCCTGCGCCTCGATCCAGCTGGGGCGGTCCTGCGCGGCGAGGTCCTCGGCGACGGCGATCAGCTCGTCCCAGGTGCCCGGGGGCTGCCCGCCCGGCACCAGGTCGGACCGGTACCACAGCAACTGGGTGTTCGTGTTGAGCGGCGCCGCGTAGAGCCGGTCCTGCCAGCTGCCGGTCTGGTAGGCCGCCTCGAGCGTGCCGTCGCGCACCGCGGCCGCGGCCTGCTCCGGGAAGGCCAGGATCCAGCCCGCCTCGGCGAACTCCGCGGTCCAGGTGACATCCATCCCGAGGATGTCGAGCGTCTCGTCACCTCCGACGATGCGGCGTGCCAGCTGCAGACGCTGGTCGTCGGCCTGCCGGGGCAGCGTCTGCTGCTCGATGCGGTAGCGGCCCTGCGCGGCGGCCGTGCAGTCCACGGCGGCCTGCGCGTACTGCGTGGCACCGTCGGCGGGGGTGTAGAAGCGGAGGACCACGCCCTCGTCGTCCGAGCCGCACCCCGCCAGGAGCGGGGCCGCGACCAGCGCAGCCCCCAGCAGCGCGGTCGCACGGCGGTTCGAACCTCGTCGCAACGCTGGCGCCCTCATCGTGGCAGTTCCCTTTCTGGGTGGGCCGGCCCACCGCACGTCTGTAGATCATGCCCGCAACGGCGCTCGGCCGCTCAGGTCTGCTCCGCGGGCCCGGGCCCCATGGAGAGCTTCGCCAGCAGGTCGCGTGCCTTCTCGGCGTTGCGCGGTTGGCACAGCACGTCGTAGCGCCCGGCGACGAGCTGGCTCGTCGAGGCGAAGTCACGGCGGCCCCGCGAGGACGCGTACCCTGCGGCCGCGAACACCACCCCGAACACCACCCCGGTCGCGAGGCCCACCAGGATCGGGACGACGAAGCTCGTGCCCGGATCGGCGAACAGGCTCAGCAGGAAGCCGACGAAGAGACCGAACCACGCGCCGGAGGCCGCACCGGTCCCCAGCACGCGACCCCAGGTCAGCCTGCGGATGACGCGTTCGACCAGCATCAGGTCGACCCCGACGATGGTCACGTCCTGGACCGGGAACTCGTTGTCGGCCAGGTGGTCGACGGCCCGCTGCGCCTCCGCGTACGTCGCGTAGGAGCCGATCGGCCAACCGGTCGGCGGCGTCGGAAGCCCGGGCATCTCGCCCTGACCGGTGAAGGGGCTGGTCACGGTGCATCACCTCCGGAGGGTGCTCATCCTGCCGACAATCAGGCGCGAGAGCCGTACTCGCGCAGCAGACCCCGGCTGATGATGGTCTTCTGGATCTCGCTCGTACCCTCGCCGATGAGCAGGAACGGTGCCTCACGCATCAGCCGCTCGATCTCGTACTCCTTGGAGTAGCCGTAGCCGCCGTGGATGCGGAACGCGTCCTCGGTGACCTCCTTGCAGTACTCGCTGGCGAGGAGCTTGGCCATCCCGGCCTCGACGTCGTTGCGCCGGCCGGAGTCCTTGAGCCGCGCGGCGTTCACCATCATGAGGTGGGCGGCCTCGACCTTGGTGGCCATCTCCGCGAGCTTGAACGCGATGGCCTGGTGCTCGGCGATCGCCTTGCCGAACGCCCTGCGCTGCTGGGCGTACTCCACCGCGAGCTCGAACGCACGGATCGCGATGCCGCACGCACGCGCGGCCACATTGACGCGGCCGACCTCCACGCCGTCCATCATCTGCGCGAAACCCTTGCCCGGTGCGCCACCGAGCACCTTGCCGGCGTCGACCCGGTGGCCGTCGAGCACCATCTCGGTGGTGTCGACGCCCTTGTAGCCCATCTTGTCGATCTTGCCGGGAATGGTGAGGCCAGGGGCGACCTCGCCGTAGCCCGGCTCCTTGTCCAGCAACAGGGTGGTGAGGTTCTGGTAGGGCTTCTCGGCACCCTCGTCGGTCTTCACCAGCGTGGCGACCACGGTGGACGTGGCGCCGTTGGTCAGCCACATCTTGGCACCGTCCACGACGTAGTCGTCACCGTCGCGCCTGGCGCGCGTCTTGATCGCCGCGACGTCGGAGCCGACGTCGGGCTCGGACATGGAGAACGCCCCGCGGACGGACCCCTCCGCCATGGCGGGCAGGTAGTGGGCCCGCTGTTCCTCGGTGCCGTGGTGGCGGATCATGTGTGCGACGATGAAGTGCGTGTTGATCACGCCGGAGACGCTCATCCAGCCGCGGGCGATCTGCTCGACGACCAGCGCATAGGTCAGCAGCGACTCACCGAGCCCGCCGTACTCCTCGGGGATCGTGAGTCCGAACAGGCCCATCTCCTTCATCCCGTCAACGATCTCCTGCGGGTAGGTGTCCGCATGCTCGAGCTCCTGCGCCGCCGGGATGATCTCCTTGTCCACGAAGACCTTCACCGTGGCGAGGATCTCCCGCTGGATCTCGGTGAGACCGGCGGTCTGGGCGAGCCGGGCCATGGGGGAGCAACCTTTCGACGCTGACGGCGCGGAGCCTGGGGGCGCGCGCTGGTTCACCGGGCAGTATGGCGCGTCCTGTCCCCCGCAGGGCTGTGAATCGGTCGTCGGGCCGTGGTCAGTCCTGCGGCGGCGTCCACTTGTCGGTGCGGGACATACCGGCGGCGCGGCCCTTGCCGGCCACGACCAGCGCCATCTTGCGTGACGCCTCGTCGATCATCTCGTCGCCCAGCATCGCGGCACCGCGCCTGCCGCCCGCCTCGGAGGTGAACCACTCGTAGGCGTCGAGGATGTTCTCGGCCCGGTCGTAGCTCTCCTGCGCGGGACTGTAGGTCTCGTTCGCGGCGTCGATCTGGCCGGGGTGCAGCACCCACTTGCCGTCGAAACCGAGCGCCGCCGACCGGCCCGCGACGCGGCGGAAACCGTCGGTGTCCCTGATCTGCAGATACGGGCCGTCGATGGCCTGCAGCTCGTTCGCCCGCGCGGCCATGAGGATCCTCATGAGGATGTGGTGATAGGCGTCGCCGACGTCGTAGCCGGGTGGCTGTTCCCCCACCACCAGCGAGCGCATGTTGATCGACGCCATGAAGTCGGCCGGGCCGAAGACGAGCGTCTCGATGCGTTCGGAGACGGCGGCGATCCTGTCTATGTTCAGCAGCCCGCGGGCGTTCTCGATCTGGGCCTCGATGCCGATGCGACCGACCTCGAGCCCCACCGTCTTCTCGATCTGGGTGAGCAGCAGGTCCAGCGCGATGACCTGCTCAGGGCCCTGCACCTTGGGCAGCATGAGGCAGTCGAGGTCTTCTCCCGCGCCCTCGACGACCTCCACGACGTCGCGGTAGGTCCACTCGGTGGTCCAGTCGTTGACGCGGACCACACGGGTCTTGTCACCCCAGCCGCCCTCGCTGAGGGCCTCGACGATGGTCTTGCGCGCGGCTGCCTTCGCCAGCGGTGCGCACGCGTCCTCCAAGTCGAGGAACACCTGGTCGGCGGCCAGGCCGCGGGCCTTGTCGATCATCTTGGGGCTCGAGCCCGGCACCGCCAGGCACGAGCGGCGGGGGCGCAGGTGGCGGGCAGCCTCACTCATCGCGGGACCTCCTGGAGCACGGGCGGTGATCCTGCGATGTTGACACGTCCGGATCTCTGCTGACCGACCGCGTGACGAGGTTCTCACTGCCCCGGGACATCACTGCCCCGGGACGGCGATCTCCCCCCGCGCGATCGGGACGACGCCACCGCGCACCGTGACCCGCACCGCCGCTGAGTCCATGGCGTCGACGTGGCAGTCGAGGACGGACGGGCGGCCGATCTCGGCACCCTGAGACACGTAGTACCCGGAACCGCCGATCGGCGGCAGCACCCGGCGGTTCACGAGCCACACCCCCAGCGCCAGCGCCGCCGAACCGGTCGCCGGGTCCTCGGTCACGCCGAGCCCGGGAGCGAAGACCCGCGCGTGCACGTCGGGGCCGTCCACCGCCACGATCATCAGCCCCGCGCCGAGGTCGAGCGCCCGTAGCGCGACGGGATCGGGGACGGCGCGGGCCACGGCATCAGGGCGCACCGCGAGCACCGTGAAGTCGATGCCACACCCCACCCGCCCGGGCGCGCCTCGCGCGTCCACGTCCTCCGGATTCAGGCCGACGGCCGCGGCCAGCGGCTCGGCGTCGCAGACCGCCCCGAGGACGGGGGGGCCTCCGGTGAGCTCGGCACCCGACTCGTCGACGCTGATCGGCAGCCGGCCTGCGCCGCACTCCTGCACGATGTCACCCTTGGCGATCACCCCGTCCCGGGCGAGCACCCACGCCGTCCCGACGCTGGGGTGGCCCGCGAAGGGCAGCTCGGTGGTGGGGGTGAAGATGCGCACACGATAGTCCGCGCCGTCCTGCGTGGCGGGCAGCGCGAACGCCGTCTCGGAGAGGTTGAACTCCCGGGCGAGGGCGTGCAGCACCCCATCCGGGAGACCGTCGGCGCCGTGCACGACTGCGAGGGGGTTGCCTTCGAACGGGGTGTCGGTGAAGACGTCGACGATGTCATAGCGCAGCGCAGTGGGACCGGTCACGCCGTTGAGGGTATCCGGAGCGTCGGACAGGACCGCCACCCGGCTAGCGGTGTCGAGAGCTGACGTATCCTTCCCGCCATGGTCACCGACGACAAAGCAGAGATCCGCGGCAAGCTCGACCTGACCGGCGCGCAGTGGCTGAGCGGCAGTCAGGCCGCCGATCCCGAGACCGGTCACCTGGAGATCGCCTTCGTCGATGACCACATCGCGATGCGCAACTCCGCTGACCCCGACGGCCCCGCCTTGATCTTCACCCCTGCCGAGTGGGAGGCGTTCGTCCTCGGTGCCAAGGACGGCGAGTTCGACGAGCCCTGAGCCTGCGTAGCCCGCCCGGACCCGCATCCGGTGCGGCGATAACCTGACCCGCGTGGCCACGATGACGAGGGTCTTCGCGGCCCGCATGGCGGGCCTGCCGGTCTTCGGTCCCGACGGGGAGCAGATCGGCAAGGTACGCGACCTCGTCGCCACGCTCCGCATCGGCCCCGAGCCGCCCCGCGTGCTGGGTCTCGTCGTCGAGCTCACGGTCCGGCAGCGCATCTTCGTCCCCATGCTGCGGGTGACCGCGATCGAGCCCGGCGCGGTGCTGCTGGCCACCGGCACCGTGAACCTGCGGCGCTTCTCGCAGCGCCCGAACGAGGCGCTGGTGATCGGGGAGGTCCTCGACGCGCGAGTCAGCATCACCGCCACCGGGGAACCCGCCGTCGTCGTCGACGCGGGCGTGGATCGGACCCGCACGCGGGACTGGGTGATCAACAAGCTCGCGGTGCGCGCCCGCACCGGCCGGCTGGCGCGCCGCGGGCCCGTGCAGGTGCTCGCGTGGGACGAGGTCACGGGCCTCACCCTCGCCGAGGTCTCCTCCACTCCCGGTCAGGGCGCCGGGACGCTGCTCGCGGTCTTCGAGTCGATGCGGGCGGTCGAGGTGGCCAACGCGCTGCGCGAGCTCCCCCGCAAGCGCCGTCACGAGGTCGTCGACGCGCTGGACGACGAGCGGCTCGCGGACGTGCTGCAGGAGCTGACCGAGGAGGAGCAGACCGAGGTACTCGCCCACCTCGACGACGATCGCGCGGCGGACGTGCTCGAGGCGATGAACCCCGACGACGCGGCTGACCTGCTCGGGCAGCTGCCCGACCCGGAGCGCGAGCGCCTGCTCCGGCTGATGGCGCCGGAGGAGTCCGCGCCGGTGCGCAGGCTGCTCGCGTACTCGTCGGACACCGCGGGCGGCCTCATGACCCCCGAGCCGGTGGTCCTCCTGCCTGACGCGACGGTCGCGGAGGCGCTCGCTCGGGTACGCAACCCCGACCTCACCCCGGCGATGGCGAGCATGGTGTTCGTGTGCCGCCCGCCGTCGGCCACCCCCACCGGGCGCTACCTCGGCTGCGCGCACCTGCAGCGGCTGCTGCGGGAACCGCCGTCGGGCCTCGTGGCGGGGATCCTCGACACCGAGCTCGACCGTCTCGCCCCGGACGCGACCCTCACCGAGGTCACCCGCTACTTCGCCGCGTACGACCTGGTCTGCGCGCCGGTGGTGGACACCGAGGACCACCTGGTCGGCGCGGTCGCCGTCGACGACGTCCTCGACGCCGCGCTGCCCGACGACTGGCGCCGGCGCGGCGGCGGCGCGGGGCCCACCTGGGCACGGCGGTGAGCCGTGCCTGAGCTGCGCGCCCGCCGCCTCGACCAGCCGAGGGAACCCCGCCGCCTCGCGCCGCGGGTGGACCCCGACGCGTTCGCGCGGTTCTCCGAGCGGATCGCCCGCTACCTGGGCACCGGCCGGTTCCTCGCGGTGCAGACCGTGCTGGTCATCGCCTGGATCGCGCTGAACCTCACCGCGATGTCACTGCGGTGGGACCCTTACCCCTTCATCCTGCTCAACCTGGCCTTCTCGACGCAGGCCGCCTACGCCGCGCCGCTGATCCTGCTCGCACAGAACCGCCAGGACGACCGCGACCGCATCGCCCTCGACGAGGACCGTGCCCGCGCCGAACGGACGAAGGCCGACACCGAGTACCTCGCCAGGGAGCTGGCCGCGCTGCGGATCTCCGTCGGCGAGGTGGTCACCCGGGACTTCCTGCGCTCGGAGCTGTCGCGGCTCTCGGAGCAGCTCGCCCCGGCCCACGACCGGTCGGGTCCGGACCGTGCCGGTGACCGCGCTGGGCAGGCCCGGCGGCCCGCGAAGGGCTGAGCTCGGCCGATCCCACTCCGTGCGGACGCCTAGCATGGGTGAGGAGATCCGTGTTCCAGGAAGATCAGCGAGGAAAGTTGGTGCGACAGCCCGTGGCCCCCACCGAGACCGCCCCGTCGGTCGACGCGGTCCGTGCCGCGCTGGACGGGGTCCAGGATCCCGAGATCCACCGCCCGATCACCGAGCTGGGCATGCTCAAGGACGTCACGGTCGGCAGCGACGGTGTGGTTGACGTAGCCGTCTACCTCACCATCGCGGGCTGCCCGATGCGCGACACCATCACCCACCGGATCACCGAGGCCGTCTCCGCCGTCCCCGGCGTCAACGCCGTGCGCGTGGAGCTCGACGTGATGAGCGACAAGCAGCGCACCGAGCTCCGCCGCTCGCTGCGCGGTGACTCCGACGAGCCGCACATCCCGTTCGCCGACCCCGGGTCGCTGACCCGCGTGTACGCCATCGCGTCCGGCAAGGGCGGCGTGGGCAAGTCGTCGGTCACGGTGAACCTCGCGGCCGCCATGGCACAGCGCGGGTTATCGGTCGGCATCGTCGACGCGGACATCTACGGGCACTCCGTGCCGGGGATGCTCGGGACCGCGGACCGGCCCACCCAGGTCGAGAAGATGATCATGCCACCGTCGGCGCACGGCGTGAAGGTGATCTCGATCGGGATGTTCACCCCGGGCAACACCCCGGTGGTGTGGCGCGGCCCGATGCTGCACCGCGCGCTGCAGCAGTTCCTCGCGGACGTCTTCTGGGGCGACCTCGACGTCCTGCTGCTCGACCTGCCGCCCGGCACCGGTGACATCGCGATCTCGGTGGCACAGCTCGTGCCCAGCGCGGAGATCCTGGTGGTCACGACGCCACAGCAGGCGGCGTCGGCGGTCGCGGAGCGGGCAGGCGCGATCTCCATGCAGACCCATCAGCGCCTCGTGGGTGTCGTCGAGAACATGTCGTGGATGGAGCTGCCCGACGGCTCCCGGATGGACGTCTTCGGCTCCGGCGGCGGTCAGGTGGTCGCGGACTCGCTGACCCGCACGGTGGGCAACGACGTGCCGCTGCTCGGCCAGATCCCGCTCGACCCGCGGCTGCGCGAGAGCGGCGACGCGGGCGTGCCGCTGGTGCTGTCCGCCCCGGAGGCGCCGGCTGCGGTCGCGCTGCGCGGCGT
>JALYQB010000280.1 GCA_030856045.1 Actinomycetota bacterium | reverse complement strand
GACTTCGGCGAACCGCCGGGCGGCGGCTCCGGTGCCGCCCGGCGGTTCGCCGCCCGGACCGCCGGCGTGCAGGCCGGGGTCGCGCTGGGGTTCCTGGGGTCACGCGTGCTGGGCCAGTACGACCCGTTCGGCGGTGACGACCCGGACCGGGGACGGCTGGTGCTGGTCGCGCCGAACGTCGTCGCGGTGCAGCAGGCGCTGCAGGTGTCCGCCGACGAGTTCGGGATGTGGGTATGCCTGCACGAGGCCACCCACCGGCTGCAGTTCAGCGCGGTGCCCTGGTTGCGGGAGCATTTCGCCGCCGAGATCCGGGAGTTCCTCGTCGCCGCGTCTGCGGACCTCGACACGGTGCTCGGCCCGCTCGGACGCCTGCCGGCGGCGCTGCGGACGGTGCGGCGCGACGGACTGAGCGACACCATCGGCCTGATCAGCCTGCTGCAGTCCCCCGAGCAGCGGGCGGCGATGGACCGGCTGGTCGCCCTCGCCACCCTCCTCGAGGGTCACGCCGACCACGTCATGGATGCCGTCGGGCCGTCCGTGGTGCCGTCCGTGGCGACGATCCGGCGCAAGTTCACCGCTCGCCGCCAGGGCGGCGGGCTCGCCGACCGGGTGCTGCGGGCGCTGCTCGGCATCGACGCCAAACTGCGGCAGTACGCGGAGGGTGCGGCGTTCACCCGGCACGTCGTCGACGCCGTCGGGATGCGCGGCTTCAACGACGTCTGGACGTCGCCGGAGACGCTGCCCACCCGCGCCGAGATCGCCGACCCGTCGGCCTGGGTGCGGCGCGTGCACTGACATGCAGGTGCACTGACATGGACGCCGTCGCGCGGGTTCGCTCCGCGGTGCGGACGTTCCTCGCGGCGCACCTGCCGGACCGGGCCGTCGCGGTGGCGTGCTCGGGTGGCGCGGACTCCCTCGCCCTCGCCGCCGCTACCGTCCACAGTGGAGCATTGGTGCACGGCCTCGTGGTCGACCATGGGCTGCAGGACGGCTCGGCGCGGGTGGCGGCCGAGACCGCCGCCGTGCTGCGCGGGCTCGGGTGCGCGACCGTGACCGTGCTGCCTGTGGCGGTCGGCGGTCCCGGCGGGCCGGAGGCCGCGGCGCGACGGGCACGCTACGCCGCCCTGCGTGATGCCGCGGGCGGCTGCCAGGTGCTGCTGGGGCATACCCGTGACGACCAGGCGGAGACGGTGCTGCTGGGTCTCGGTCGGGGCTCGGGACCGCGCTCGATCGCGGGGATGCGCTGCCACGACCCGCCGTGGGGGCGCCCGCTGCTCGACGTCCCGCGGGCGGTCACCGTTGCCGCGTGCGCGGCGCTCGACCTGCGGCCGTGGGCGGATCCGCACAACGCAGACCCACGGTTCCGCCGGGTCCGGGTGCGGACCGAGGTGCTCCCGCTGCTGGAGGACGTCCTCGCAGGGGGGGTCGCCGCCGCGCTGGCCCGGACCGCCGCGCAGCTCCGCGAGGACGCCGACGCCCTGGACGCGCTCGCCGCAGCTCTGCTGGCGTCCGCGCATCACGACGGCACGCTGGACGACGGCATGCTGGACACCGGCACGCTGGCCACGCACCCAGCCGCGGTGCGCCGCCGTGCGCTGCGCGATTGGCTGCTCGGCGCCGGGGTGCCCGAGCTCACCGACGGGCATCTCCGCGCGGCCGACGACCTGGTCGGCCGGTGGCGCGGGCAGGGCGGGGTGGCGATGCCGGGCGGTTTCGTGGTCGCTCGCGTGCATGGCAGGCTGCACCTCGACCCGCCCCGTTAGTGCGACACCCCTGAGGGAGCCGGCCGTGTACGAGGGCGACATCGCCTCCGTCCTCGTCACCGAGGAGCAGCTCCGTACCCGCAACGCGGAGTTGGCCGAGGAGGTCGCGGCCGACGTCCGCGCCGACGGCCGGGAGGAGCTGCTGCTGGTCGGGGTGCTCAAGGGCGCGGTCATGTTCATGACGGACTTCGCGCGCGCCCTGCCGCTGCCGGTGCAGCTGGAGTTCATGGCGGTGTCGTCCTACGGTTCGGCGACGTCGTCGTCCGGCGTGGTGCGGATCCTCAAGGACCTCGACCGCGACATCACGGGCCGTGACGTACTGATCATCGAGGACATCATCGACTCCGGGCTGACGCTGTCGTGGCTGTTGCGCAACCTCGCCGCGCGCCGCCCGGCTTCGCTGCAGGTGTGCACGCTGTTGCGCAAACCCGCCGCGGTGCAGGTCGACGTACCGGTGCGCTACGTGGGTTTCGACATCCCGAACGAGTTCGTGGTCGGCTACGGCCTCGACTACGGTGAGTGGTACCGCGACCTGCCCTACATCGGCACCCTGCACCCGAAGGTCTACACCGACTGACCGGCGTGTCCGCCGGTCCGGTGGCGCGTGTCGGCTGGTCCGGTGGTGCGTGTCCGTTCAGCCGGGACGGTGGTCGGGATCGGCGGGTAGGCTGAAGCGACCGAGGGTGCCCGCGCCGCCAGGTCACCACCGCCCGACGTCTGCTCAGGAGGGTCGAGGCCGCCGACGGCCGTATCCCATGGATCGCAAGCGACTGCTTCGTAACCCGCTGTTGTGGATCGTGGCGGCGTTGCTGCTCTACCTCACCTTCAGCACGCTGCTCGACGACACCCGGGGCTATTCGGAGATCACGACGTCGCAGGCGTTGGAGCAGCTCAGCAGCGGTAACGTCACCGAGGCGACGCTGGAGGACAAGGAGCAACGGCTCCGGCTCACGCTCGCGCAGCCGATCGACGGCGTCGAGGGCACCCAGGTCCTGGCCACGTACCCGCTCGAGGCCACCGACGAGATCACCGCGGTGCTGCGGGAACAGATCCCGCGGGGCTGGGACACCGAGGTCACGCAACAGTCGATCCTGTTCCAGATGTTGATCTACATCATCCCGCTGGGGCTGCTGCTGCTGCTCCTGGTCTGGATGATGAACAACGCGCAGGGCGGCGGGAACCGCGTCCTCAACTTCGGCAAGTCGAAGGCCAAGCAGCTCACCAAGGACATGCCGAAGACGACCTTCGGTGACGTCGCAGGAGCCGAGGAGGCCGTCGAGGAGCTCTACGAGATCAAGGACTTCCTCTCCAACCCGGGGCGCTACCAGGCGCTCGGCGCGAAGATCCCCAAGGGCGTGCTGCTCTATGGCCCGCCGGGGACCGGCAAGACGCTGCTCGCGCGCGCCGTCGCGGGCGAGGCGGGCGTGCCGTTCTACTCGATCTCCGGTTCCGACTTCGTCGAGATGTTCGTCGGTGTCGGCGCGTCCCGAGTGCGGGACCTGTTCGAGCAGGCCAAGCAGAACGCGCCCTGCATCGTCTTCGTCGACGAGATCGACGCGGTCGGCCGCCAGCGCGGCGCCGGCCTCGGCGGCGGGCACGACGAGCGCGAGCAGACACTGAACCAACTGCTCGTCGAGATGGACGGCTTCGACACCCGCGGCGGCATCATCCTGATCGCCGCGACCAACCGGCCCGACATCCTGGACCCCGCGCTGCTGCGCCCCGGCCGGTTCGACCGCCAGATTCCGGTGGCCGCCCCGGACATCGCGGGTCGTAAGGCCATCCTGGGCGTGCACTCCAAGGGGAAGCCGATGGCCCCCGACGCCGACCTCGACGGCCTCGCCAAGCGCACCGTCGGATTCTCCGGCGCCGACCTGGCCAACGTCATCAACGAGGCCGCGCTGCTCACCGCCCGGGAGAACGGCAGGATCATCACAGCAGCGGCACTCGAGGAGTCCGTCGACCGCGTGCTGGGCGGGCCTCGGCGCAAGAGCCGCATCATCTCCGAGCACGAGAAGAAGATCACCGCCTACCACGAGGGCGGGCACGCGCTCGCGGCGTGGGCGATGCCGGACATCGACCCCGTCTACAAGCTCACGATCCTCGCCCGCGGCCGCACCGGTGGCCACGCGCTCACGGTGCCCGAGGACGACAAGGGCCTCATGACGCGGTCGGAGATGATCGCGAGGCTGGTGTTCGCGATGGGTGGGCGCTCGGCTGAGGAACTCGTCTTCCACGAGCCCACCACGGGCGCGTCCTCCGACATCGAGCAGGCGACGAAGATCGCCCGCGCGATGGTCACCGAGTACGGCATGAGTGCCAAGCTCGGCGCGGTGAAGTACGGCCAGGAGCAGGGCGATCCGTTCCTGGGCCGCTCGGCGGGTCGGCAGTCCGACTACTCTCTCGAGGTCGCGCACGAGATCGACGAGGAGGTGCGCTCGCTGATCGAGGCGGCGCACACCGAGGCGTGGGACATCCTCAACACCTACCGCGACGTGCTCGACGAGCTGGTCGCGGAGCTGCTCGAGGTCGAGACCCTGCACCGCAAGGATTTGGAGCGGGTCTTCGCCGCGGTGGAGAAGCGCCCGCGGATCACCGCGTTCAACGACTTCGGCGGCCGCACACCATCGGACAAGCCGCCCATCAAGACGCCGGGCGAGCTGGCCAAGGAGCGTGGCGAGCCGTGGCCCCCGGTCGAGGTGGAGCCGCAGCCGGAGCCGACGCCGGTGGGCGTGGCCCACGGCGCGGGCGACCTCCCCGGTGGCCCGCCGCGCGGCACCCCCCGGCAGCCGGGTGGCGGGCACCGACCCAACGGGTCGGGCCCGGACGCCCCGCTTCCCGGCAACGGTGACCCGCGGGGTTATCCGGTGCCCGGTGGCCCGCCGCGCTCCGGTGGCTACCCCGGCACCCGGTCGTTCTCGCCGCCCGGGCAGCCGCCGCCCAGGCAGGGCTACGGTCCGCCGAGCTACGGCGCGCCGCCGGGATGGCGCCCCGCGACGACGCCGACGGGTCCGTCGTGGCAGCCGCAGGAGCCCGTTCACCAGCCGGGAGCGTGGCGCCCGGAGCCTCCTCCGCAGCGGCACGAGCAGGCCCCCGGCCGGTCGCAGCAGGGGCACGAGCAGCCACCTGACCGGTTCGACGACCCCGGGAACCCAGGCGAGCATCCCGAGCAACCGGGCCGGCACCGGGACGTGCCCCGGGGGGACCGCTGACCACTGGCGGTCTGTCCGGCGTGCCCCGTCCGCCCCGCTCCAGCCCGGAGGTGAGGAATGACGAGCGCGGCCCCGTCGAACGTCGGGCTGAACGGCCGCTCGGCGTTCGACCAGGAGCGTGCGCAGGCCGCCGTGCGCGAGCTGCTGCTCGCATGCGGTGAGGACCCGGACCGGGAAGGTCTCGTCGAGACGCCGGCGCGGGTCGCGCGCGTCTACCAGGAGATGTTCTCCGGCCTGTTCGGCGACCCGGACGCGGTGCTGTCCAAGACGTTCGACGAGGGGCACGACGAGCTCGTGCTGGTGCGGGACATCTCGCTGTACTCCTGCTGCGAGCACCATCTGCTGCCGTTCCACGGCATGGCCCACGTCGGCTACATCCCGAACTCCGAAGGCCGGGTCACCGGCCTGTCGAAGCTCGCGCGGCTCGTGGATCTCTACGCCAAGCGGCCGCAGGTGCAGGAACGGCTGACGTCCCAGGTGGCGGACACACTCATGCGCAGGTTGGAGCCCCGCGGCGCGATCGTGGTCATCGAGGCGGAGCACCTCTGCATGGCCATGCGCGGCGTGCGCAAGGCGGGGGCGATCACCACGACGTCGGCGGTCCGTGGGCTGTTCAAGACGTCAGCCTCCTCGCGTGCGGAGGCGCTCGACCTGATTCTGCGGCGGTGATCGTGCACCCCGCATTGCCCGACCCGGGTCACTGCGTCGTCATGGGCGTGCTCAACGTGACGCCGGACTCGTTCAGCGACGGCGGGCGCTACCTCGACCGGGACCGCGCGGTGAAGCACGGCCTCGCGCTGCGGGCGCAGGGCGCGGACCTGGTCGACGTGGGCGGGGAGACCACGCGGCCGGGTGCTCACCGCGTGGCCGCCGCCACGGAGGCCGCCCGCGTCCTCCCGGTGATCACCGATCTCGCGGCGCACGGGGTGCCGTGCAGCGTGGACACGACGCGCGCGGAGGTCGCCGAAGCCGCGCTGCGGGCAGGCGCCACCGTTGTGAACGACGTCTCCGGGGGCCTCGCGGACCCGGGGATGGCGCGGGTGGTCGCGAACGCGGGCGCGGGGTGGGTGCTCATGCACTGGCGCGGGCACAGCGCGTCGATGCAGGAGCTCGCGAGCTACTCCGACGTCGTCGGTGAGGTGCGCGCGGAGCTGATGGCGCGGGTCGACGCCGCAGTGCTGGCCGGGGTCGATCCCGCTGCACTCGTCCTGGATCCCGGCCTCGGGTTCGCCAAGACCGCGGGCCACAACTGGGCGTTGCTGCGCAAGCTCGACGTGCTCCTCGACCTCGGCTTCCCGGTGCTGCTCGGGGCGTCGCGCAAGCGGTTCCTCGGTGCTCTGCTCGCCGACTCGGCCGGTGCGCCCCGCGATGTCGACGGGCGGGAGACGGCCACCGTGGCGGTGTCGGCACTGGCCGCGGCGGCGGGGGTGTGGGGGCTGCGGGTGCATGAGGTGCGGTCGTCGATGGACGCGGTGGCGGTGGCGACGGCGTGGAATCTCGGCACGTCGCCTGCGACATGACCGATCGGATCCGGCTGATCGGGCTCCGGGTGTCCGGCCGCCACGGGGTGTTCGCCCACGAGCGCCGCGACGGTCAGGAGTTCGTCGTCGACGTGACGGTGTGGCTCGACCTCGCTCGCGCCGCGCAGACCGACGACCTCGCCGACACCGTCGATTACGGCTCGCTCGCGACGCGCGCCGCCGAGATCGTGGGCGGGGAGTCGTGCGACCTCGTCGAGACCGTCGCGGGCCGGATCGTCGACGACGTGATGCGCGACGAGCGGGTGCACGCCGCCGAGGTGACGGTGCACAAGCCGTCGGCGCCGATCGAGCCGGCGTTCTCCGACGTCGCGGTCACGGCACGCCGCTGCCGCCGCGAGGTCGCCTGGTGACCGGTGCCGTGCTGTCGGTGGGGTCGAACGTCGGCGACCGCCTCGGGCACCTGCGGGGCTGCGTCCGCGGGTTCGGCGGTGTCGTCACGGCCGTGTCGCCGGTGTACGAGACGGCGCCGTGGGGCGGGGTGGCGCAGCAGCCGTTCCTCAACGCCGTGCTGCTCGTGGCCGACGACACCGCCGACGCCGCCGAGTGGCTGCGCCGCGGACAGGACCAGGAGTCCCGCGCCGGGCGCACCCGCGAGGTGCGCTGGGGACCGCGGACCCTGGACGTCGACGTGGTCTGCGTGGACGACGTGCGCAGCGCCGATCCCGTCCTCACGCTGCCACACCCGCACGCGCACGAACGGGCGTTCGTCCTGGTGCCGTGGCTCGCGGCGGATCCCGGCGCGGTGCTGCCGGGACGCGGGCCGGTGAAGCACCTCGTCGGCGCGCTGCCTGCCGCGGAGCGCGACGGGGTGTGCCGACGCGACGACCTGGTGCTGCCGTGACCGCCGACGTATTTCTTCCCGCGGAGGCGGCATCATGACCGTGACGCGGCCACGGGATCTGTCGGTCGCCGCCGTCGCGGCGGTGTTCGTGGTGCACCTGCTGCTCCAGGTCGGCTACGGGTCGCTTCCGACGCTGCCGACCCTCGGGGGAACGACGCTGCTGGCGTTCGCCGCAGCGGAGACTGCCCTCGGCTTCAGCCTCCGTGCCCGGATCCAGCGGCGTCCCGGTGCCCAGCCGGTGCAGGCGCTCATGGCCGCGCGGGCGGTGGCGCTGGCGAAGGCGTCGTCGTTGGCGGGTGCGCTGGTCACCGGTGCGTGGCTCGGCGTGCTGGCCTACGTCCTGCCGCGGAGGGCGGATCTCGCTGCGGCGGCGTCGGACACCGTTGCCGCCACGATCGGCGCAGTGTGCGCCGCCGCGCTCGTCGCCGCGGGGCTGTGGCTCGAGCATTGCTGCCGTACCCCGGACGACCCCCACCGGGGACCGGGACGTGACGATGGGGCGACGGATCACTGAGCGTGGGAACCGCTCGGCGCGGCATCGCTCCGGTCCCCGCAAGGGGACTAGCTCGCGTGGGTGTCGAGCTTCCGTCACAGGTACGGTGTCCGCCATGACGGGCTCGGGTGTGCATACGGCCGGGGCGGGCGCTCGCGGAGCGGATCGGCTGCTGCGCTACGGCGCAGTCGCCGCCGGCGTCGTCGCCGCGGCGGCGATCGCCCTTGCGG